>NZ_JBHTMX010000078.1:0-12941 GCF_042679725.1 Methylopila musalis | reverse complement strand
GCGCCGAAGGCGAGAAGCGCGCCGGCCGCGCCGAGCGTCAGCCCGAACAGGCCGGACAGCGCGAGCGCGCCGGGCCGCCGCGCCATCGCCCCGAAGATCTCCCGCAGCACCACGCCGAGGAAGAAGGACGGCACGATGCGCAGCGCGCCGCCGTCGTGCATCAGCGTCATCAGGTCCCGCCCGAGCCACAGTTTCGCGATCGCCCAGCACAGGGCGAACAGCGCCGCGGCGGCCGCGAGCTTGGCGGCGGGCGAGCGCAGCCGGGACGCGACCATCAGGTAGAGCGGGAAGGTGAGATAGGCGGTCCATTCCGCGCCGACCGACCAGGACGGCTGGTTCCAGGCGAGCTCCGGCGTGATCCCGGTGGCGTGCAGCATGGTCAGATGGGCGAGGAAGGACGACGCGGTCGGCGTCCAGGGCGGCGTCAGCCCGACCGCGCGGCCCGCGAACACGATGGCCGCCACCGCCAGAAGGCCAGCCAGATGCAGCGGCCAGATGCGGGCGAAGCGGCGGATCAGGAACCGGACGTGGTCGTAGGTCCCCTTGCGCCACGGTCCCTCATAGACGTGGGCGAGCACGAAGCCGCTCAGCACGAAGAAGAAGTCGACCGCGGCGAGGCCCAGCACGTCCAGCGGCAGGCGGCTCGCGATCACACCCTGGGCATAGGCGTCGATGTGGAAGATCACCACCATCAGCGCCGCGAAGCCGCGGGCGGCGGTGAGCTCCAGCAGTTCGCTGCGCGAGGCGTCCGATGCCAGTATCGTCACGGGAGACTCGTTCGCGCGGCGTGCGGAAGACAACGCCGCCAGCGTGACCCGCTCCAGGCGAACATTCGGTTAAGCGCCCGCGCGGGAACGGCCGGATCCGGGGTTCGACGTTCGTTTCATGCGGAGCGCGGAAGGTCGCGCCCCTCTCTTGTCCCGGACTTGATCCGGGACCCAGAACCGCTGGGCTTTCAGAATAGGGCGCGACGACCGGGGCGCCTTATCTCCATGCGTCGGCGTCTCTGGGTCCCGGATCAAGTCCGGGACAAGAAGGAAGGGCGGCCGCCTGCGGGAAAAGCGACACACCAGCGGGGGAGGGCTCGCCGGTCCCGCGATCGTGCGCCGGCGCCCGGAGACATTGCGCGGCGCTCTCTGGAATTGGTCAAAAGCTAAGACTACTCTTATGTCGCCCCCGGCGCCGCCTCCGCACGAGGACGGCGCGCAGCGGACCGATGGGTCCGCCACAGAAGGCTGACACAATGATCAAGCTCACCATCAACGGTGTCGAGCGCTCCGTCGACGCCGATCCCGACACGCCCCTGCTCTGGGTGCTGCGGGACGAGATCGGACTGACCGGCACCAAATTCGGCTGCGGCGTCGCGCTCTGCGGCGCCTGCACGGTGCACATGGACGGCGCCGCCGTCCGCTCCTGCCAGACCCCTATCAGCGCCGTCGGCGACAGCGCCATCGTCACCATCGAGGGCCTCGTCGGCCAGGGCGCCGGCAAGGAAGGCCTCGCGGTCCAGGCCGCATGGCGCGCGCTGGACGTGGTCCAGTGCGGCTACTGCCAGTCCGGCCAGATGATGTCGGCGGCCGCCCTGCTCACCGAGAACAAGACGCCCACCGACGAGGACATCGACGCCGCCATGGGCGGCAACGTGTGCCGCTGCGCCACCTATCAGCGCATCCGCGCCGCGATCCACGACGCCGCGCGCCGGCTGGAGGCCTGATCCCATGACGTTCCAGCCCAAAACCCCGCGGGCGGCCGAGCCGCTCGATCTCAGCCGCCGCGGCTTCCTCGCGGTCGTGGGCGGCGCCGGGCTCGGCCTCGCGGTCGGCCTGAAGCCGTTCGACGCCGTCGCCGCCGCGAACGGCGCCGCGCCGGCCGCCTTCAACCCCTTCGTGAAGATCGCGCCGGACGGCGTGGTCACGGTGGTGGTGAAGCATCTCGACAAGGGCCAGGGCGTCGCCACCGGCCTCGCCACGCTGGTGGCCGAGGAGCTCGACGCCGACTGGGCGCAGATGCGCACCGAGTTCGCCCCCGCCGACAACGCCCGCTACGCCAACCTGATGTTCAAGGCGCAGGGCACCGGCGGCTCCACCTCCATCGCCAACTCGTGGGAGCAGTACCGCACGGCCGCCGCCACCGCCCGCGCCATGCTGGTGAACGCGGCGGCGCAGGCCTGGAGCGTCGCCCCGGGCGAGATCGTGGTCGAGAAGGGTCGCCTGTCCCACCCCTCGGGCAAGAGCGACGGCTTCGGCGCCTTCGCCGAAAAGGCCGCCGCCGCGCCCGAGCCGGTGGCCGCGCCCCAGAACGCGCCGTTCAAGGACCCCTCCAAGTACGTCTACATCGGCAAGGAGGGCCTGCACCGGATCGACAACGATCCCAAGACCGACGGCACGGCGATCTACACCCAGGACGTGAAGCTGCCGAACATGCTGGTGGCGGTGGTGGCCCATCCGCCCCGCTTCGGCGCGACGGTGAAGGGCTTCGACGACGCCGAGACCCGCAAGATCAAGGGCGTGAAGGAGGTGGTCGCCGTGCCCCAGGGCGTGGCGGTGCTCGCCACCAACACCTGGGCCGCCATCTCCGGCCGCAACGCGCTCAAGGTGGAGTGGGACGACGCCAAGGCCGAGACCCGCGGCAGCGACGCCCTGCTGGCGGAGGCCAAGGCCGCCGTCGCCAAGGCGGACGGCGGCGTGGCCGCGGTGACCGAGGGCGACGCCGAGGCGGCGTTCAAGACCGCCTCCAAGGTGATCGAGGCGGACTACGCCTTTCCCTACCTCGCCCACGCCGCCATGGAGCCGCTGAACTGCGTGGTGGACGTGCGCAAGGACGGCACGGCCGAACTGATCTACGGCTGCCAGTTCCCGGCGATCGACCATCCGACGGCCGCCCAGATCCTCGGCCTGCCGCTGGACAAGGTCACCATCACCACCGTCTGGGCCGGCGGCAGCTTCGGCCGCCGCGCCGTGCCCACGGCCGACTACGTGGCCGAGGCGGTCGCCATCGCCAAGGCGATCGAGGGCCGGGCGCCGGTCAAGCTGGTCTGGACCCGCGAGGACGACACCAAGGCGGGTTACTACCGCCCGCTCTACGCCCACAAGGTGAAGGCGGCGATCGGCCCCGACGGCCTCCCCACGGCCTGGTCGCACCACATCGCCGGCCAGTCCATCTTCGGCGGCACCGCGCTCGAGGCCATGACCGTGAAGGACGGCGTGGACGAGACCTCGGTCGAGGGCGTGTCGAACCTCGCCTACGCCGTGCCGAACCGCTCGGTCCGGCTCACCACCCTCAAGACCGGCGTGCCGGTGCTGTGGTGGCGCTCGGTCGGCCACACCCACACGGCGCACGCGGTGGAGACCATGATCGACGAACTGGCCCACGCCGCCGGCCAGGACGCGGTCGCCTATCGCCTCGCTCTGCTCAAGGACAAGCCGCGCCACACCGCGGCCCTCAAGCTCGCGGCGGAGAAGGCGGGCTGGGGCGAGAAGCTGCCCCAGGGCCGCGGCCGGGGCGTCGCGGTGCATGAGAGCTTCAACACCATGGTCGCCCAGGTGGTGGACGTGACCATCCGCAAGGACGGTTCGGTCAAGGTCGACCGGGTGGTCGCCGCGGTCGATTGCGGCGTGGTGGTGAACCCGGACGTGATCCGCGCCCAGATCGAGGGCGGCGTCGGTTTCGGCCTCGGGGCCGCGCTGCGGAACGCCGTCACGCTCAAGGACGGCGAGGTGGAGCAGGCCAACTTCGACACCTATGAGCCGCTGCGCATCACCGACATGCCCCATGTGGAGGTGCACATGGTGACGAGCGACGCCAAGCCGACCGGCGTCGGCGAACCCGGCGTCCCCCCGATCGCCCCGGCGCTCGCCAACGCCATCTTCGCGGCGACCGGCAAGCGCGTCCGCGACCTCCCGATCGGAGACCAGAAGTTCTCCAGCGTGTGAGGAGACAGCGGTTCCCCTCTCCCCGCAGGGGGAGGGGGGACCAGGACTTTCTTCGGCCAAGCGCAACGACCAAGACAAACGACAAGGGCGCGACGGATCTCTCCGCCGCGCCCTTTTTGTGATCCCGCCCGACGTTTTGCGGCGTCAGGTGTTCATGGAGTCGAAGAAGTCGCCGTTGGTCTTGGTGGAGCGCAGCTTGTCCAGGAGGAACTCCATGGCGTCCACGGTGCCCATGGGGTTGAGGATGCGGCGCAGCACATACATCTTCTTGAGCTGGTCCGGCGGAACGATGAGCTCTTCCTTGCGGGTGCCGGAGCGGGTGATGTCCATGGCCGGGAAGGTGCGCTTGTCCGACACCTTGCGGTCGAGGATGAGCTCCGAGTTGCCGGTGCCCTTGAACTCCTCGAAGATCACCTCGTCCATGCGGCTGCCGGTGTCGATCAGCGCCGAGGCGATGATGGTCAGCGAGCCGCCTTCCTCGATGTTGCGCGCGGCGCCGAAGAAGCGCTTCGGGCGCTGCAGGGCGTTGGCGTCCACACCGCCGGTCAGCACCTTGCCGGAGGACGGCACCACGGTGTTGTAGGCGCGGCCGAGGCGGGTGATCGAGTCCAGCAGGATGACCACGTCGCGGCCGTGCTCCACCAGGCGCTTGGCTTTCTCGATCACCATCTCGGCCACCTGCACGTGGCGCTGGGCCGGCTCGTCGAAGGTGGAGGAGATGACCTCTCCCTTCACCGAGCGCTGCATGTCGGTGACCTCTTCCGGCCGCTCGTCGATCAACAGCACGATGAGGTAGCATTCGGGGTGGTTCTGGGCGATGGCGCTGGCGATGTTCTGCATCATCACCGTCTTGCCCGTGCGGGGCGGCGCCACGATCAGGGCGCGCTGGCCCTTGCCGAGCGGGGCGACGATGTCGATCACGCGGGTCGACATGTCCTTCTTGGTGGGGTTCTCCACCTCCATCTTCAGCCGCTCGTCCGGATAGAGCGGCGTCAGATTGTCGAAGTGGACCTTGTGGCGGGCCTTTTCAGGCTCCTCGAAATTGATCGTGTTCACCTTCAGCAGGGCGAAGTAGCGCTCGCCCTCCTTGGGGCTGCGGATCTGCCCCTCCACCGTGTCGCCCGTGCGCAGCGAGAAGCGGCGGATCTGGGAGGGCGAGATGTAGATGTCGTCCGGCCCCGGCAGGTAGTTGGCGTCCGGCGAGCGCAGGAAGCCGAACCCGTCCTGCAGCACCTCGACCACGCCGACGCCGATGATGTCGGTCTCCCGCGCGGCGAACTGCTTGAGGATGGCGAACAGCAGTTCCTGCTTGCGCAGCGTGCTGGCGTTTTCGACCTCGAGCTCCTCGGCCTGGACGAGCAGTTCGGTGGGCGACTTGGCCTTGAGATCGGAAAGCCTGACTTCGGGCATCGGCAGCCTTCGGGAGATGGAGTCCGGAATCGAACGGGCGGGTGCAGGATCGATCGGGCAGGGGGAGGGTCGTTCACAGGCGGGGCGAGAAGCCCGATGGATCGGGCCGCCCGTCGCCTCCTGAGCGTCGCGCGCCGGACGAAACCGTCCGAAGGCGGAGCCGGGTCCGGCCTCGAACGAGCCGGAACGCAATGGCGCTGCGTAAGGGAGTAGCTCTCACATAAACCATCGGCGCGGCGCCCGACAAGGGGCGCCGCGCCTGAAAAGCGAGATCAGAACGGTTTCAGAATGACGAGGCCGACGATCAGGATCATCAGCAGGGTCGGAACCTCGTTCATGAACCGATAGAAGCGGTGGCTGCGCGTGTTGCGGTCGGCGGCGAAATCCTTGACCCAGCGGCCGAGGATCCCGGTGTAGGCCGAAAGCCCCACCACCAGCGCCAGCTTGGCGTGCATCCAGCCCGACGACCACCAGCCCGCCATCACGATCAGGGCGACGCCCGCGATCCAGGCCACCGCCATGGCCGGCCGGCCGATGGCGTTGAGCAGCCGCCGCTCCATCACCTTGAAGGTCTCGGAGGTCTCCGAGCCCGGCGCCGCGCCGCAGTGGTACACGAACAGCCGGGGCAGATAGAGGATCGCCGCCATCCAGGAGATGATGGCGACCACGTGCAGGGTCTTGATAACGCCGTAGAGGTCCATCGTCCCCGCCTTCGCCCTCGGGTCAGCGCGTCACGCCGTCCGCCGCGCCCGCGCCACCAGCTGCGCCACATGCTCCGGCGGCGTGTGCTGCCGCACCCCGTGGCCGAGATTGAGGATGAAGGGTCCGCCGCTGAGATCGCGGACGCAAGCGTCCACGGCCGCATCCAGCGCAGGGCCGCCCGCCATCAGCGCCAGCGGGTCCACATTGCCCTGCAGCGCCACGCCCGCGGGGGCGGCGGCCCGGGCGGCGAGCCGGTCCTCGGCGGTGGCGAGGCCGAAGCCGTCCGCCGGCACGGCGTGAGCGAAGGCGCCGAACTTGGCCCCCGCGCCCCGGGCGAAGGCGATGATGCGCGCGCCCGGAACCTTGGCCCGCACCCGCGCGCAGATGGCGGCGATCGGCCTGGTGGACCAGCGCTCGAACTCGGCCGGGGGCAGGTCGCCGCTCCAGCTGTCGAAGATCTGCACCGCCTGCGCGCCCGCCTGAAGCTGCGCCACCAGATGGGCGGCGGAGGCCTCCACCAGCCTGTCGATCAGCGTCTGGAACGTGTCCGGCTCGCGATAGGCCAGAAGGCGGGCAGGCGCCTGCTCGTCGCCGCCCCGGCCGGCCACCATATAGGTCGCCACGGTGTAGGGAGCCCCGCAGAAGCCGATCAGCGCCGTCTCCGGGGCGAGGGCCGCCCGGACCCGCGCGACGGTCTCGTAGACCGGCGAGAGGAAGCCGAGATCGATTTCGGGTTTCAGGCGATCGAACTCGGCGAGCGTCGTCACCGGATCGAGCCTCGGACCCTCGCCCTCCACGAAGCGCACGTCCTGCCCGAGCGCGTGGGGCACCACCAGGATGTCGGAGAACAGGATGGCCGCGTCGAAGCCGAAGCGGCGGATCGGCTGCAGCGTCACTTCGGTGGCGAAGTCGGGGGTGTAGCAGAGGTCGAGGAAGCTTCCGGCCCGGGCGCGCAGCTCGCGGTATTCGGGCAGGTAGCGGCCCGCCTGCCGCATCAGCCAGATCGGAGGCGTCGGCAGCGTCTCGCCGGCGAGCGCCCTCAGGAACGGCGCCGTCTCGCCCTGTTCCGGACCTGCCGTCCCCTGATCGCTCACCACCGAAGCTCCTCTCTCAAGAGTCCTGAATCGACTCTTCTGCTTCTTTTTCTAGGGGGGCCGATTACATCCATTCCAAAAGCTCCACAAGGCGTCCACAGATCGCGCATCGTTAACCATCCGTTAACGCCTGTGGCCGGGCCCTCGGATCCGAAGGGATGAGAGACTTGTTCCCGCAGTCCGTCCACCGGGGCCGAAACGTTGTCCCGGCGCGGAGCGGTGTTGATGAAAATCGCCCCTTCAGCCACTGTCCGGCCCGAAGCGGCGTTTCGGCGCCCATTCGTCCACAGCCGTCCACCGCGGGATTCACGGCCTGTCCCGCCCTCCGCCCCGCCGTCCCGGCCCGGTCCCGCTGAACCGCCATGCCCGTCCGCGCCTTCCATTTCCATCTGGTCTCCGACTCCACCGGCGAAACGCTGGTCTCGGTCGCCCGCGCCGCCGTGTCCCAGTATGAGGACGTGACCGGCGTCGAGCACGTCTATCCGCTGGTGCGCTCCGCCCGGCAGCTCGACCGCGTGCTGGGCGAGATCGCCGACGATCCCGGCATCGTGCTCTACACGCTGGTGGAGGAGGAGCTGATCGAGCGGCTGGAGCGGCGCTGCCGGGAGCTCGGCTGCCCCTGCCTGCACGTGCTGGAGCCGGTGTTCGCGCTGCTGCGCTCCTATCTCGGCGCGGAGAAGACCAAGCTGCCGGGCGCCCAGCACGCCCTCAACGCGGATTACTTCAAGCGCATCGACGCGCTGAACTTCACCATGGCCCATGACGACGGCCAGTTCACCGAGGGCATGGCCGACGCCGACGTGATCCTGCTCGGCGTCAGCCGCACCTCCAAGACGCCGACCTCGATCTACCTCGCCAACCGCGGCGTGAAGACCGCGAACATCCCGCTCATTCCCGCCCTGCCGCCGCCCCATGGGCTGGAGAAGCTGCGCAAGCCGCTGATCGTCGGCCTGATCGCCACGCCCGAGCGCATCGTCGCCATTCGGCACAACCGCATCCTCGGCCTCGAAGGCGGCATGGAGGGGCGGCTGCAGGACGACGCCTATGTGGACCCGGAGGCGGTCGCGGCCGAGATCACGGCCTCCCGCCGCTTCTGCGCCCGCTACGGCTGGCAGACCATCGACGTCACCCGCCGCTCGATCGAGGAGACGGCGGCCGCCGTGCTCTCCATGCTGAGCGAGCACCGCGCCAAACGCTTCGCCGAACACATCGCCACCACATGACGCTCTGGTCCCTGCCCCATCCGCTCGTGCTCGCCTCCAAGAGCGCGATCCGCGCCAGCATCCTCACCGGCGCGGGCCTGCCCGTGGAGGTCGCGCCCGCCGACATCGACGAGCGCGCCGTGGAGGCGGAGCTAACCGGCGAGGGCGCGACGCCCGCGAACGTCGCCGACGCGCTCGCCGCCGCCAAGGTGGAGGAGGCGGCGATCGCGCAGATCGGCCGGCTGGTGGCGGGCGCGGACCAGACCCTGGCGCTCGGGTCCGAGCGCTTCACCAAGCCCGCGGACCGGGAGGCCGGCCGTCGCCAGCTCGAGCGGCTGTCGGGGCGTGTCCATGTCCTGTCCTCCGGCGTGGCGCTCGCCATGGACGGCGTGGCGCTCTGGACCGAGGTGCAGGAGGCGCGCCTCACCATGCGGACGCTGTCGCCGGCCTTCATCGAAGCCTATCTGGACGCGGCCGGCGAGGGCGCGCGCCTCAGCGTCGGCGGCTACCAGTTCGAGGGCGTGGGCGCCCATCTGTTCGAGGCGGTGGACGGCGACTTTTTCACCATTCTCGGCCTGCCCCTTCTCCCGCTGCTGGCCGCGCTGCGCCGGGCCGGGGCGATCGCGGCGTGAGCGCTCCCCGCGCCTGCGTGCTGGGCTGGCCGGTGCGCCAGTCCCGCTCGCCGCTGATCCATGGCCACTGGCTCAAGACCCTCGGCCGTCCCGGCTCCTACGAGCATGCGGAGGTCCCGCCTGAGGCGTTCGAGGCCTTCGTGCGGGGCTTCGCGGACAACGGCTTTGCGGGCGGCAACGTCACCGCGCCGCACAAGGAGGCCGCCTTCGCGCTGGTGGACGAGGCCGACGCCGAGGCGGGGGCGCTTCGCGCCGCCAACACGCTGTGGCTGGAGGGCAACCGCCTCCACGGCGCCAACACCGACGGCTTCGGCTTCCTGACCAATCTGGACGAGGCCGCCCCCGGCTGGGAGGGCGAACGCAAGGTCGCCGTGGTCATCGGGGCCGGGGGCGCGGCGCGGGCGGTGGTCCATGCGCTCGGGCGGCGCGGCTTCGAGCGCGTGGCGGTGCTGAACCGCACCCGCGACAAGGCGGAGGCCGTAGCGGCGCTGGCGGGCCGCGCCGGATGGGCGGCCGGCCTCGACGAGCTGTGGCGCGTGCTGCCCTCCGCCGATCTGGTGGTGAACGCCACCTCCCTTGGCATGGCGGGCAAGGGCGCGCTCGACCTTCCTCTGGGCGAACTGCCGGAGCGGGCGGTGGCGACCGACCTGATCTATGTGCCGCTGGAGACGCCGTTCCTCGCCGACGCCCGGACGCGAGGCGTGCGCGCGGTTGACGGGCTCGGCATGCTGCTTCATCAGGCGGTTCCGGGCTTCGAGCGCTGGTTTGGCGTTCGCCCGGTCGTGACGCGGGAGCTGCGCGACCTCGTGGTCGCGGACATCGTCGGCGCCCCGGCGCCGAGCCCGGCGTGACCTTCAGGAATGTTTGGACCATGGGGACTGTCGCCGCGCTGCTCGCCGTCAAGCTGCTGACGCTCAGTGGCTCGATCGCCACCACCGCCTGGCTCGTGAGCTTCTTCGCCTTTGAGGACGCGCTTGGGGCTCATCGCTGGACCCTGTTCGTCGGCGGTTTCGCGGCGATCGCGGCCGGCGAACTCGGCGCATGGCTCATCGCCCGCCAGGCCGGCGGGCGCCAGCCGGCGGCGCGCCGATGATCGTCGTCGGCCTCACCGGCTCCATCGGCATGGGCAAATCCACCACCGCGCGGCTGTTCGCGGACGAGGGCGTTCCCGTGCACGACGCCGACGCCACCGTGCACCGGCTCTACGCCGGCGAGGCGGCGCCGGTGATCGAGGCGGCGTTTCCGGGCGTCGTCAAGGATGGGGCGGTGGATCGCAAGGAGCTGGGGACGCGCGTGATCGGCGCGCCCGAAGCGCTCGCGAAACTGGAGGCGATCGTCCATCCTCTGGTGCGCCGCGCCGAAGCCGAGTTTCTGGCGCGGGAGCGCGCCGCCGGCCGGCCGATCGTGGTGCTGGACGTGCCGCTGCTGTTCGAAACCGGCCGCGCCGGCGCCGTGGACCACATCGCCGTGGTCAGCGCCGGCGAGGCGGAGCAGCGTCGCCGGGTGCTGGCGCGTCCGGGCATGACCGAGGAGACCTTCGCCGCCATGCTGGCCCGTCAGACGCCCGACGCCGAGAAGCGCGCCCGCGCCCACACCGTCATCGACACCTCCCGCGGGATCGAGGCCGCGCGCGATCAGGTGCGCGCCCTGATCGCGACGCTGAGCGCCGGGAGCTGACGCCATGCGCGAGATCGTGCTCGACACCGAAACCACCGGCCTCGATCCCCTGAAGGGCGACCGGGTGGTCGAGATCGGCTGCGTGGAGCTTCTGAACCGCATCCCCACCGGCGGCCACTACCACGTCTACATCAACCCCGAGCGCGACATGCCGGAGGAGGCGTTCCGGGTGCACGGGCTCTCCACCGAGTTCCTGTCGGACAAGCCGGTGTTCGCGGACGTGGCCGGGGGCTTCCTCGACTTCATCGCCGAAGACGCGCTGGTGATCCACAACGCCGCCTTCGACGTGGGCTTCCTGAACATGGAGCTGAAGCGCTGCGGCAAGGAGGAGCTGTACTCCGACCGCATCGTGGACACGCTGCCGCTGGCGCGCCGGCGCAACCCCGGCGGCGGCGCCTCGCTCGACGCGCTGTGCCAGCGCTACGGCATCGACAACTCCAAGCGCACCAAACACGGCGCACTGCTCGACAGCGAGATCCTGGCGGAGGTCTATCTCGAGCTTCTGGGCGGCCGGCAGGCCTCGCTCGGCCTGTCGCCGCTGGACGCGCTCAACGCGCGGGGCCGCGTGCGCACCCGGCAGCGGCCGGTTCCGCTGCCGCCCCGGCTGACCGAGGCGGAGATCGCGGCCCACCTCGCCTTCGTCTCGACGCTCGGCGGCGGCCAGCCGGCGTGGCGGGAGTATCTCGACGGCCTCGACGCGACCGCCGCCGAATAGGCGCGTCGGCACGAGACAGCGACCATGAAAAAGGCGGCCGGGAGGATGTCCCGGCCGCCTTTTTCTTGTCCGTCGAAACGGAGATGGATCAGTTCGGCGCGCCCTGCTGGCGGGAGGCCTCTTCGGCGGCGCGGGCGCGGTAAAGCGCGGCGAAGTCCACCGGGTCGATCATCAGGGGCGGGAAGCCGCCATTGCGCACGGACTCGGCCACGATCTGGCGCGCGAACGGGAACAGCAGCCGGGGGCACTCGATCATCACCACCGGGTGAAGCTGCTCCTCGGGGATGTTCACGATGTGGAACACGCCGCCATAGAGCAGGTCGACGCGGAAGATCTGGGTCTCGCCGTCCTTGGCCTGGCCTTCGATCGCGAGCTCGACCTCGAAATCGTTGTCGCCGACCTTGCGGGCGTTCACGTTCACGCGAATTTCGATCTGCGGCGAGGTCTCCCGCGGCGCGAGCGAGCGCGGCGCGTTCGGGTTCTCGAACGAGATGTCCTTGGCGTACTGGGCGAGGACGTTGATCGCCGGCAGGGTGCTGGGGTCCGGGGCGCCGTTGGTGTTCGCCATGGGTGTCGGTCTTTCGCTGACGGGAGATGTGTCGCGGTCGGGCCGCGAGGCGCTTGCGCGTCCCGAGCCCATGTTCGCGCGCGGCGTAACACAGGGCCGGCCGCGTCGGAAGTCCCGTCCATCGAAAAGACGAGACCCTCAGGCTCGTGCGATCAGCGCTCGGGACGGGCCGCGGGCTCGACCTCGCGCCACTCGCGCGCGTCGAGGTCCACCATGTCGGCGGGGGCGGCGCGGCTCGTTCGCGGAGCCTGCGGACGGGCGGCGCCGGGGGTCTTGTCGCCGGTCAGGAACCAGCGGATGCGCCGGCGCGCCTCGGGCATCAGCGCCAGCACGCCGAGCGCGTCGGTCAGGAAGCCCGGCACGGCGAACAGCAGGCCGGCGAGGCCGCGCATGCCGCGGGATCCGTCCAGCGCCAGGGACAGCACGCCGCCGCCCCGGCGCGCCTCGGCCCGCGCCTCGCGGATCAGCGAGCCCAGCATGGCGATGCCGATCGCGGAGATCGCGACCTGGAGCAGGATGGCCTTGCCCACGCCGATGGCGGAGGCCACCAGCGCGAAGACGACGATCTCGAGGATCGGCAGGGCCAGAAGAAGAGCGAAGATGCGCGGCATTGACGTGTCCGTGAACGAGCTTGGCGAAACAGGCCGCCATGCTCCATGTGGGGAGGCGTGCGGCGCCCGCAAGGCCCTCGCGCCTCACGGCTTCGCGCCGGGGTTCGAAGCCTGTCGGCGCATGCGCGACGTCGAACCGACTGGATCGACGGGCGGGCGCGGCACATATAGACCATGACGGACGGCGGCGATGGGCCGCGGGCGAGATCACTGCGAGACCCGATGAACGACGGCATCGACATCTACACGATCATCATCCTCGTGTTGGCGGTCTTCATCTTCTTCAAGCTCCGTTCGGTGCTCGGCACGCGGACCGGGCATGAGCGCCGGCCGACCGACGTGCAGCGCGGGCCGCAGGCGGACGCGCCGCCCGCCAACGACCGGCCGGCGCCCCAGCC
>NZ_JBHTMX010000077.1:0-13002 GCF_042679725.1 Methylopila musalis | reverse complement strand
CCGCGCGCCGAGCCCCGCGGCGGAGGCCGCTCCGCCTCCCCCGCCGTCCGATCCGGTCGCCGAGCGGCCACGGGTCACCGAGGAGGCCGCCGCGTCCGACGGCCGGCGCGCCGGCGACGATCCGTTCCGCACAGCCAATGTGGAGGCCTTCGCCGCCAACATGGCGCGGCTCTACGAGGAGGGCGGCAAGGCGCTCAGCGCCTATCTCGCGCCCCGCGAAAGCGGCGAGCGTCCCTATGGGGCCACCGACGAGATTGTGGATGTGGTCAAGACGCTCGGCCAGGTGGCGGAGCGGTGGATGGCCGATCCCGTCCGCACGGTCGAGGCGCAGAAGGCCTTCACCGGCGGGTTTCTGGACCTGTGGACCAATTCGCTGCGCCGGTTCTCCGGGCAGGACGCGCCGCCAAGCGCCGCGCCGGACCCGAGGGACGGGCGCTTCAAGGACCCGGAATGGACGGAGAACCCGTTCTTCGACTTCCTGAAGCAGGCCTATCTCCACACCTCCCGCTGGGCGGAGAAGATGGTGGACGAGGCGCAGGACCTCGATCCGCACACCCGGCACAAGGCCGGATTCTACGTCCGGCAGATCTCCAACGCCATTTCGCCGTCGAACTTCGTGCCGACCAACCCGGAGCTGATCCGCGAGACGCTGGCGCAGAAGGGCGAGAACCTCGTGCGCGGCATGCGCATGCTGACCGAGGACATCAACGCCGGCCGGGGCGAGCTGCGCATCCGCCAGACCATGCCCGGCAATTTCGAGGTGGGCAAAAACCTCGCCACCACCCCCGGCAAGGTGATCTTCCGCAACGAGCTGATGGAGCTGATCCAGTACGCGCCGTCCACGCCGCAGGTGCGGGCGCGGCCGGTCCTGATCGTGCCGCCGTGGATCAACAAGTTCTACATTCTCGACCTGACGCCCGAGAAGAGCTTCATCAAGTGGTGCGTGGATCAGGGCCTGACGGTCTTCTGCCTGTCCTGGGTCAATCCGGACGCGCGCCACGCCCGCATGGGCTTCGACGACTACATGCGCGACGGCGTGCTGAAGGCCGTGGAGGTGGCGACCGCCGTCAGCGGCGAGGACAGCGTGGACGCCATCGGCTACTGCGTGGGCGGCACGCTGCTCGCGGTGACGCTGGCCTACATGGCCGCGGTCGGCGACAAGCGCATCGCCAGCGCCACGTTCTTCACCACGCAGGTGGATTTCAGCCAGGCCGGCGACCTGCAGGTGTTCGTGGACGAGGCGCAGATCGCCGCCGTGGAGTCCAAGATGGCCCAGCGCGGCTATCTGGAGGGCGCCAGCATGGCGAACGCCTTCAACATGCTGCGGCCGAACGACCTAATTTGGCCCTATGTGGTGAACAACTACCTCAAGGGGCAGGCGCCGTTCCCGTTCGATCTGCTGTTCTGGAACTCCGACGCCACCCGCATGCCGGCCGCCAACCACTCGTTCTACCTGCGCGGCTGCTACCTCAACAACGATCTCGCCGCCGGCCGCATGACGGTGGCGGGCAAGACGCTCGATCTGGGGAAGGTCACGGCGCCGATCTACAATCTCGCCACCCGCGAGGACCACATCGCGCCGGCGAAATCCGCGTTCCTGGGCGCCACGCTGTTCGGCGGGCCGGTGCGCTTCGTACTGGCGGGCTCGGGCCACATCGCCGGCGTCGTGAACCACCCGGCCAGGAACAAGTATCAGCACTGGATCGGAGATGCGCCGAAGGGCGAGCTGGACGACTGGCTCGCCTTAGCCGATGAGCGCAAGGGCTCGTGGTGGCCGGACTGGCGCGGCTGGCTGGCGGACATGGACGCCCGCTACGTGGACGCCCGCACGCCCGGCGACGGCGCCTATCCGGCGCTCGACGACGCGCCGGGGCAATATGTGAAAATGCGGGTGTGACGCCGGCTCCGCATCCGGAGCCACGCCACACCCGCATTAGAGGTCTCCGCCGTCGTCACATGGGCGGTTCGACCATCGGCGGCTCCTGAGGCCGCAGCGGTTCGTCGATCGATGGGTCGGTCGCCGGATCGTCCGTCACATCCGGCTCCTCCACCGGAGTGGGGTCCGGCGGAAGCGGCGGCTCGCCGGGCATGGACGGGTTCGGAACGTTCGGTCCGTCAGTCATGGGCGTCTCCCTTCAAACGATTTTTACTTTGTGGGAGAACGGCCTAGGACGCTGCGCGGTTCCGAAGAAAGCATTTTAATGACGCTTCACGGCGGCGGGCTGACCAGAGACGTGAGCCAATAAGGCGCGTCATCTTGTGCGCTTACGGACCTTACCAACACTACGAAGCACGCTGAGGTGTCGTCCTCGGCGCACTGTCCGAAAACGCCCCACCGTCGTCATACCCGAGCTTGTCTCGGGCATCCACGACTTCCGCGCTGAAGCGTCCAATGTCGGCACGGCCAATCCGCTCCCAACATCGACACGAATGGCGACCCAACTTACCGTTGAGGCCGCGCCAAGCCGTCAAACCCCATTGTGAGCCGCCCAGCCCAACCCGTTCCGCGCGGCCCGCTTTCCGTCAGCCACCGCGCCTCACTCGGCCGGCGCGGGCGCCGGGCGCGCGGCGGCGGTGACGGGGGCGCCCATGCGGCGTTCCTTGCGGGCGCGGCGGCGGACCCTGCGGGCCGACGAGCGCTCCTTCTCCTCCCGGCGCGCCACATGCGGCAGGATGAGGTGCTTGGCGAGCACCAGCGCGATCACCAGCAGCGGCGCGGCGAGGAACGCGCCCACCGGCCCCCACAGCCACAGCCAGAAGGCGAGCGCGCCCAGCACCAGCAGCGGGTTTATGGTGAACCGCCGGCCGAGGATCATGGGGGTGAGGATGTTGCCCTCGATGAAGGTCAGCGCCACGAAGGCGAGCGGCGGCGCCATGATGGCGAGCGCGGTCTTGAAGGTGACGAGACTGACGCCGACCAGAATGACGGTGAGCGCGGCGGGCCCGAGGAACGGCGCGTAGTTCAGCGCGAAGGCGAGCGCGCCCCACAGCGCCGGGCTCGGCATGCCGATCATCCACATGGCGAGCGCGGTCGCGACGCCGAGCGCCACGTTGATGACGGTGATCGTGACCAGATAGTCCGACACCCGCGCTTCCACGTCGCGCATGATGCGGCCGGCGGTGAGCTGCGCCTTGCGGCCGAGGCACATGCTGAGCAGGCCGGTGCGGATGGAGCTGCGGGTGGCGAGATAGAAGAACAGGGTGCAGGCGAACAGCGCCGCCTGGCCGATCAGCGCCGGCGCGCTGAGCGCCGCGCTCGACAACAGGCCGGCGCCCTGCACCAGCACGCGCGGGGTGCTGTCGTCGCCCATGCTGGTGACGCGCTCCAGGGACTCCGTCACCTGCTTGATCTGAAGGAAGGTGGAGCGCATCTCCAGCACGCGCCGCTGCAGCGCGGCCCAGAGCTCCGGCGCGCGGTCGATCCACGACTGGAGCGGCATGGAGAAGGCGTAGGCCGCCAGATAGACCAACCCGAACAGGGTCAGCACCACCAGCAGCGCGCTCGCCGTGGAGGACAGCCCGCGCTTCTCCAGCCGGCCGATGCCGGGGCCGAGCAGCAGGCCGATGATGATGGCGAGCGTCATGGGAACAAGAATCTCCGCCGCGAGCTTCAGCGCGGCGGAGAGCACGATGACGAACAGCCCGATGCAGGCGACCTTGGCCCCGGAATCGAGCATCGACGAGATGGGCGCCCGCGCCGGGGCCGTCACCTTCAGCGGCGTCGGCCCGGCGGTGATGTCGAGCGGCCCGTTCTCGTCGACGATGCTCACGTGAGGGAGACCTTCGCGTTGTCGCCGAGGTCCGGGCGCTCATGGTTGTAGCGCGCCTTGGCGATCTCGAACGCCACGACGACGGGGTTCGACTTGCCGTCCCAATACTCCGCCGACTGCGGGCGCACGGTCAGAAGGCGCAGGTTCGGATCGGACGGGCCGTCCGGGAACCACGTCTTGGCCATCTCGCTCCAGTGGCGCTCGATCTCGGCCCGGTCCGAAGACACGGTGGCTTCGCCCGACAGCGACACATAGGCGTTGGAGTTCGGCTTGGCGAAGGCGAGGCACACCGATGGCTCGGCGGCGATCTCGTCGTCCTTGTGGGCGCGGGCGTCGGTGAAGAAGGCGATCGCGCCTTCGTCCCGGTCCGGCATGGCGTGCATGGGGCGGGCGCGCAGCGCGTCGCCGTCCTTCGACGTCAGCATGCAGACGCCGATGTCGTCGACGAGGTCCCACACGCGGGCGGCGTCGGGAGCGGTCATGGATGTCTCCTTCCGAAGGTGTCGCGCCGGGTTTGAGGCCGGCGTCGCGTTCGTCAGGAGAACAACCGTCGTGGCGTCGCGGTTCCTTGAGCGGACGATCACCGGGGCGAAATCGCCGCGGCCCGCGCCGCCGGGCTCAAAACGAGCCTTTAACGGCACGCTCGCCGCAATGCCCGAGCGTGGTCATCGGGCATACCCGACTTGAACGTTCAGGGCTTCGCCTGGCGGGCAATCGTGGATGCCCGCGCGGAACGCGCGGGCATGACGGAGCTTGAAAATCGCGCCGGGAGCCTTTCGCCCGCGCTCAGTCCTCGCGGAACGAGCGGCGGAAGGAGTGCACCACCGGGTCGATCAGATAGTCCATCGCCACCCGCTTGCGCGCCTCCACATAGGCCTCCACCGGCGTGCCGGGTTTCATGTCCGAGGGCGAGGCGAAGCTCGCGAACTCGGCCCGGTCCACGGCGATCTTGGCGGTGTAGAAGGTCTCGCGGGTCTGCTGATCGGTGATGATGTCGGCGGAGATGTTGATGACGCGGCCGTCGATCATCGGCATGTCGCGCTGGGCGAAGGTGAGGAACGACACCCGCGCCTTCTGGCCCACCGCGATGTTGCGGATGTCGTGGGCGGCGAGACGACCCTCGATCACCAGATCGCCCTCGGTCGGCACGATCTCGAGGATCTCGTCGCCGGGGCGCACCACGCCGCCGATGGTCTTCTGCTTCAGGTTCAGCACATAGCCGGTTTCGGGCGCCAGCACCTGGGTGCGGCTCAGCACGTCCTCGCTTGCGGCGAGGCGGGCGTGGAGCGCCGAGATCTCCGAACGGGCCTTGGCGAGTTCGGTGGAGGTCTCGTTCAGGTAGCTGGTGACGGCGTTGCGCAGCGCGATGCGCTTTTCCGAGGTCTCGATTTCGGCCCGGCGGATGTCCGCCTGAAGAGCCGCGATGTCGGTGTCGAGTTCGGAGCGGCGGCGCTGCAGGTCGAGCAGCAGCGGCTTGCGGGCGAGGCCCTTGTCCATCAGCCCCTGCGTGTCGTCGATCTGCACGTCGATCAGGTCGCGCTGGGCCTCGGAGCCGGCGATGCGGGCGCGGTTGGAGTCCACCTGCGCGCCGAGACGCTTGATCTGGGTCTCCAGCAGCTCCTGCCGCTCCTGCTGGTCGCGGCGGGTGGTCTCGAACAGCGCGCGCTGCCCGGCCACAAAATCGGGGAAGGTCGGGTCGTCCCTGGCCACGGCGTCGGCCGCGGCGAAGTCGATGTCGCCCTTGTCGGTCAGCTGCGCCGACAGCCGCGCGGCCTCCGCCAGACGGCGCGACAGCGTGTTGCGCTGCTGGCCGTAGATCGCCTGCGCCTGGGTGCGCTCCAGCGTCAGCAGCGCCTGGCCGCGCTGCACCAGATCGCCGTCGCGGACCATGATCTCACGCACGATGCCGCCTTCGAGGTGCTGCACCATCTTGCGGCTGCCTTCCGGCCCCACCACGCCGCGCACCGCCGCGCCGCCGGCGAGCGGCGCCGTCATGGCCCACACGGTGAAGCCGCCCATGAAGCCGAAGATCACCACGCCGCCGGCGAGCGTCACGCCCCGGAGGCGGCTCGACAGGGTCAGTCCGCGCGGGCGGATCGGGGTCTGGATGTCGTCCGTCGCGCTCATCGCGCCCCTCCCGGAACAGAGCGCACGTCGGCGGGCACCGGCGCCACAAGCTCGCGCAGGATTTCGGTCGGCGGGCCGATGCGCGTGAGCTGGCCCGCGGTCATGACGCCGACCCGGTCGCAGAGCTGCGCCAGCGCCGGCTTGTGGGTGACGAGCACCACCGTGACGCCCCGCTCCTTCAGCGCGGCGAGAGCGCCCACCAGCGCCCGCTCGCCCTCGCCGTCGAGCGCCGAGTTCGGCTCGTCCAGCACCACGAGGCGCGTGTCGCCATAGACCGCGCGGGCGAGCGCGACGCGCTGCCGCTGGCCGCCGGAGAGCATGGCGCCGCCGTTCACGAGCACGGTGTCGTAGCCCTGCGGCAGGCTGAGAACGAGGTCGTGGCAGCCCACGAGCTTCGCCGCCTCCACCACCTTGGCGTCGTCGGGCGTGTCGAACCGGGCGATCACGTCGCGGACGCGGCCGGTGAACAGCTCCGTGCCCTGGGCGAGATAGCCCACATAGCGCCGGCGCTGGTCGTCGCGCCACAGCATCACGTCGCCGCCGTCGAGCCGCACCGCGCCGCGGGTCGGCGCGCGCGAGCCCACGATGACCCGGCACAGAGTGCTCTTGCCGGAGCCGGACGGCCCGATCAGCGCGAGGCTCGAGCCCGGCGCCACGCCGAAGCTGACGCCGGCGAGGATCGGCCGTTCGCCGCCCGGCGTCATCAGGGTCACGCCCTCGATGGTGAGCTTGCCCGCCGGCGCCGGCAGGACGATCGGGTCCTCCACCAGCACGCGAGAGGCCTCCAGCAGGGAGCGGATGCGGCCCCAGGCCGCCCGGCTCTGCTGCAGGCCGCGCCAGGCGGCGATGGCCTGATCGAGCGGCGCGAGCGCCCGCGACAGCAGGATCGAGCTCGCGATCATGCCGCCCGGCGTGATCTGGCCTTCGAGCGAGAGCGCGGCGCCGAGCGCGAGCGTGGCGATCTGCGCCACCACGCGCAGGAACTTGCCGGCGCCGATCATCACCGTGCCGCGGTCGGTCGCCTCGCCCAGCAGCGCGGTCGAGCGGGCGTTGGCCTGGCTGGCGCGGTCGGCGAGCGGGCGGCTCAGGCCCATGGCGGCCACGCTGTCCACGTTGCGGGCGGCCTCCGCCAGCACGCGCTGCGCCTCCTGGTGGCCCTGCGCCACCTTCTCCGCGGCGGGCCGCGTCATGCGATCGTTCACCAGCGCAAGCGCGATGATGAGGATCGAGAACACGAGGCCGAGCAGGCCGAGATAGGGATGGATGATGGCGCAGCAGATAAGGAACAGCGGCATCCACGGCGTGTCGCACAGCGACGGCAGCGTGGGGCCGGACAGGAAGCTGCGCACGGTGCGCAGATCGTTGAAGGGCGTGCCCTCGTTGGCGCCGCTCGCCTTCACAAGCCCCTGCTCCGCGCCCATGGCGGCGGCGAAGACCGGCTGGAACAGCGTGTCCTCGATCCATTCGCCGATGCGGGCGAGCGCGCGCAGGCGGATCGCCTCCAGCGCGGCGTAGACCGCGACCGCGACCGCGGCGATCAGCGTGATGTAGATCAGCGTCTCGATCACGGCGCTGCGCAGCACCCGGTCATAGACCTGCATCATGTAGACCGAGGGCACCAGCAACAGCATGTTGATGGCGATCGAGAACACCGCCAGCAGCCAGAAGGCCGGCCGGATCTCTTTGCGCACGCGCTCCAGCGCCTTGGCGCCGGAGCTGAGCTTGGACGTCGGCTGCGACATTGGTCCCCATCCGCATGGCCGGGAGGTAACTCAGCGCCCCCGCCTGGCGCCTCTGCTCTTAAAGCGTGGTCCCCAGCGTCCACAAGTCCGGAAAAACCTGCAGTCCCCCAGGGAACACCAACGGCGCGGCCGGACCGATCCAACCGCACAAGGGTAAACGACCGGCGCCGCGCGATCCGAACATTCGACGCAACCCGGAGTTTTACGGCTCACCGATCGCCGGCGGCCCAGCCCTCGGTGGTTTCGGCCGCGTAGTCCGCGAAACGCCCCCCGGCGATCGCGGCGCGCGCGCCCTCCATCAACCGCTGATAGTAATCCAGATTGGCCCAGGTCAGCAGCATCATGCCCAGAATTTCACCGCTCTTCACCAGATGATGCAGGTAGGCGCGGGAATAGTCCCGCGCCGCCGGGCACGGGCTCTCGGGATCGAGCGGCCGGGGATCGTCGGCGTGGCGCGCGTTCTTCAGGTTCAGCTTGCCGAAGCGGGTGAAGGCCTGTCCGTGGCGGCCGGCGCGGGTCGGCATCACGCAGTCGAACATGTCGACGCCCCGCGCGACCGACTTCAGCAGGTCGTCCGGCGAGCCCACGCCCATCAGATAGCGCGGGCGCGCCGCGGGCAGCTCCGGCGTGGTCTCCTCCAGCATGGCGAGCATCACGTGCTGGGGCTCGCCGACCGCGAGGCCGCCGATGGCGTAGCCGTCGAAGCCGATGTCCACCAGCGCCCGCGCCGAGGCCTTGCGGAGGCTCGGCACGTCGCCGCCCTGCACGATGCCGAACAGCGCCCGCCCCGTGGGCGCCCCGAACGCGGCCTTGGAGCGCTCGGCCCAGGCGAGCGACAGCCGCATGGCGCGCTCCACCTCCACCGGCGGCGCGGGCAGGCGCACGCACTCGTCGAACTGCATGGTGACGTCGGCGCCGAGCAGGCGCTGGATCTCCACCGAGCGCTCCGGGGTCAGCCGGTGGGTGGAGCCGTCGATGTGCGACTTGAAGGTCACGCCGTCCTTGTCGAGCTTGCGCAGGCCCGACAGCGACATGACCTGGAAGCCGCCGGAATCGGTGAGGATCGGATGCGGCCAGTTCATGAAGCGGTGCAGGCCGCCGAGCTCCGCCACCCGCTCCGCGCCGGGGCGCAGCATGAGATGGTAGACGTTGCCGAGCACCACGTCCGCGCCGGTCTCGCGCACCTGACCGGCGTACATGGCCTTCACGGTCGCCGCCGTGCCCACCGGCATGAAGGCGGGGGTGCGGATTTCGCCGCGCGGGAACACGAGCGCGCCGGTGCGCGCCGCGCCGTCGGTCGCCGCGATGCGGAACGGGATATCGCTCATGGGCGCGGCTCTTTCGGCAGGAACAGGCAGGCGTCGCCGTAGGAGTAGAAGCGGTAGCCGTCCGCGACCGCGTGGGCGTAGGCGCGGCGGACCACGTCGAGGCCGGCGAAGGCTGAGACCAGCATCATCAGCGTCGAGCGCGGCAGGTGGAAATTGGTCAGAAGCGCGTCGACCGCGCGGAACCGGAAGCCCGGCGTGATGAAGATGTCGGTCTCGCCCGCAAACGGCGCGAGCCGGCCGTCCGCGCCGACGGCGCTCTCCAGCAGCCGGCAGGAGGTGGTGCCGACCGCCACCCGCCGGCCTCCCGCCGCCTGGGCGGCGTTCAGCGCCTGCGCCGTGGCGGCGTCCAGCGTCCCGCTCTCGAAATGCATGCGGTGGTCGTCGGTGTCCTCCGCCTTTACCGGCAGGAAGGTGCCGGCGCCCACATGCAGCACCGTCTCATGCCGCGTCACGCCGCGGGCGGCGATGGCCTCCACGAGGCGGGGCGTGAAATGGAGGCCCGCGGTCGGGGCCGCCACCGCGCCCGCCTCCCGGGCGAACAGGGTCTGGTAGTCCTCGGCGTCGCGGGCGTCGATGCCGCGCTTGGCGCCGATGTAGGGCGGCAGCGGCAGCTCCCCGAGCGCCGCGATCGCCGCGTCAAGGTCCGGCCCCGCGCGGTCAAAGGCGAGCGTGACCTCGCCGCCCTCCCCGCGCGCCTCCACCGTCGCCTCCAGCGGGCCGGCGTCGGCCCCGTCGCCGATCGCGATCCGCTCGCCAAGGCCGAGCTTCTTCGCGGGGCGCGCGAAGGCCTTCCAGCGCGCGCCGTCGAGCCGCTGGTGCAGCAGGATCTCCACCTTCGCCGCGGTCTCCCCCCGGCGGCGCAGCGCCCGAAGGCGCGCTGGGATGACGCGGGTCGCGTTCACCACCATGGCGTCGCCGGGCGCGAGCAGCTCCGGCAGATCGGAGACCAGCCGGTCCTCGAGCTCAATCTCCGCCCCCGGCCGCACCACCAGCAGCCGCGCGGAATCCCGCGGGCTCGCGGGGCGCAGCGCGATCCGGTCCTCGGGCAGGTCGAAATCGAACAGGGAGACGTCCAAGGACGGAAGGTCCTTCGTGTCAGGCGCTCAAAGCAGGATCGCCGGGCGAGGCCCGGCGATCGGTTCGGTCAGGGACGCGCCGGGGCTGGCCGGGAGCCCTCGCTCGCCGTCATGCCCGAGCTCGTCTCAGGCATCCACGACTTAAACGCAGGCCTCGCAGCACCGCAAAAGTCGTAGACACCCGCGCAAACGCGCGGGCATGACGGGAGTGTTTCAGGCGCGCGCCTCCCCGGCGAGCGTCGCGTCAGGCGATGTCGGCGGCGACCTTGACGCTGACGATCTTATCCGGGTTCGACACCGGCTCGCCGCGCTTGATCTTGTCCACGTTGTCCATGCCCTCGGTCACCGCGCCCCAGACGGAGTACTGGCCGTCGAGCCACGGCGCGTCCGCGAAGCAGATGAAGAACTGGCTGTCGGCCGAGTTCGGGTCCATGGCGCGGGCGGCGGAGACGGTGCCGCGCGTGTGCTTCTCCTTGGAGAACTCCGCCTTCAGCTTCTGGCCCGAGCCGCCGCGGCCGGTGCCCTCGGGGCAGCCGGTCTGGGCCATGAAGCCGTCGATGACGCGGTGGAACGGCACGCCGTCATAGAAGCCCTGCCGCGCCAGCTCCTTCACGCGCGCCACATGGGTCGGCGCGAGGTCGGGGCGCAGCGCCACGACGACGCGGCCCTGGGTGGTCTCGATGACGAGCGTGTTCTCGGGATCGCTCATGGTGTTTTGTCTCCGTGAAACGGGAAAAATCGGCTGCGGAATCCGGCGTCAGCGCGCGGGCTGCACGCGCAGGCTGGTGACCTTGTCGGGGTTCGGCACCATGCCGCCCTGCCCCTGGCCCTTGGCGAGCTTGTCGACGTTCTCCATGCCCGCCGTCACCTCGCCGACGATGGTGTACTGGCCGTCGAGCCAGGGCGCCGGGGCGTAGGAGATGAAGAACTGGCTGTTGGCGCTGTTGGGCGAGCCGGCGCGGGCCATGCCCACGGCGCCGCGCTTGAAGCTCTCCTTCGAGAACTCGGCCGGCAGGTCGGGATATTTCGAGCCGCCGGTTCCGGTGCCGGTGGGATCGCCGGTCTGGGCCATGAAGCCCGCGATCACGCGGTGGAACGGCACGCCATCGTAGAACTTCTCGTTCGCGAGCGTGACGATGCGCTCCACGTGCTTCGGCGCGAGATCCGGCCGCAGGCGGATGGTGACCGGCCCCTTGGTGGTCTCCAGCACCACGGTCGGGCCGGCGGCCGGCGCGGTCTGCGCGAGGGCGGGCGCGCAGAGGCCGAGCGCGGCTGCGAAAGCAAGGGGAAGCTTCATGCTGAAAAGCCCTCGATGAACGGGTCCGGGCCGCCGGGACACGGCGGCTCAGGCCTTGAAACGCTGCGCCAGCCGCTCGGCGACCAGCGGCGGGACGAAGGACGACACGTCGCCGCCCATGGCCGCGATCTGGCGCACGAGCGTGGCGGTGACATGGCGCGTCGCGGGGCTCGCGGGAAGGAACACGGTCTGCACGGCGGGCGCGAGCTCGCCGTTCATGCCAGCCATCTGCATTTCGTAGTCGAAATCGGTGCCGTCGCGCAGGCCGCGGATCAGCAGCGTCGCCCCGGCGGATTTCGCCGCCTCCACCACCAGCCCGTCGAACACCACGGCCTCGAAGCTCGCGCCGTTCGCGCGCGCCAGCGGCCCGCACAGTTCGCGCAGCAGGTCGAGCCGCTCCGTGGCGGAGAACAACGGGGTCTTGCCGGGGTGGGCGCCGACGCCGACCACCACCCGGTCCGCGAGGCCGAGGCTGCGGGCGACCACATCCAGATGCCCGTTGGTCACAGGGTCGAAGGAGCCGGCGTAGAAGGCGGTGCGTGCCATGGCGCTCTGCGTTGCGGGGCTCGTGTCCGCGCGCTCCGCTCCGTGCGGCTGCGGCGCGCCGTGCTTACCCCCCTCGCCCCGCCCCCGCAACCCCGGCGAACCGGTGAACGATCAATGAACGGCGAGGCCAGCGCCCGTTCACCCCCGCCGGGCCATGGTCGCTCCACCGGCATCGACGACACGTGGAGACCACGCGCAATGCCCGACACATCGCTTGGCGGCCCCAAGGCCGCCGCCTCCGCGATCGCGGTTCTGATCGCGGTCCTCGCCATTCTCGCCCTGAACGCGCTCGCGCCCACCGGCCGGTGGACGGCGACGCCGAACGGAGCCGACACCTCTTCCCTCGCGCGATAGCCCCGCCGTGAAACGGCGCCGGGGCGGGTTCCCGCCCCTCTCCGCCCCGACACGCACGAGGACGCCCGGCCGCTGGGGCGCGGCCGGGCACTTTCCATCAGCCCGACACACGAGAAGGCCCGGAGCGATCGCTCCGGGCCTTCCGTCATTCGCTCATTGGGATAAAGGCCGCTTACTCGACCACTTCGACCACGCGGCGGTCGCTGTCGATGATGTAGCGCTTCTCATTGACCACCGTGTAGCGGTAGTCGCTATCCGGCACCTCATAGACCTCGACCGTTTCCGGCAGCGGCTCGCCGATCTCGACCTCGCCCTCATAGGCGACGGACGGGCGCTCCTCCTTGATCACGTACGTCTTCACCTCGCGCGGCGGCGCGACGATGGTGCCGACCACCGCGCCCGCGACGCCGCCGACCGCGGCGCCCACCGGGCCGCCGATCACCGCGCCCGTCGCGGCCCCGCCCGCAGCCCCCGAGACCGTGCCTTCCTGAGCCAGCGCCAGCGACGGCGCCGCAACGCCAAGAACAAGCGCAAGTACAGCGACATGGTTTCGCATGAAGAACATCTCCTGTTTTCACCCTCGGGGACAAAAACGCCGTCGCTCCACGCCGGTTCCCTGCGCGACATGTTTTTTGACATAGGCTGATGTTCGCTCATCCGCCGTGGCGCAGCGCGAAACCTTTTTCGGCCGCAGCCACGGCGCCCAGCCGCGCCAGCGCCTCCAGCGTGGCGGCGATGCGCGGCGCGGCGCGGCGGCCCTCC
>NZ_JBHTMX010000076.1:0-13107 GCF_042679725.1 Methylopila musalis | reverse complement strand
CCGGCGTCCGCGTCTCCCCATCCCCCGCGCGCCTCGGAAAAACGCTCGTCGAACTCCTCAAGGGCGAGGGCGGAGCGCCGAAGAAGGTCGCGGGCGCGTCGCTCTGACCTGTCCGAACTCCGAACCATGACGTCGGGACGGCCCGCGAAGGGCCGTCCCTTTTCATATGACGGACGTGGGTGAAGCCCCGTATTCCGCTCAAGCGACGCGAAATTGTCGCATGAGCGAGAAAAATTGATGCCGGACAGGGCGTTCCCGCGGCGCCGTCCGAAAGACGCGTATGATGACCGCGCCGCCGTCTGGTATTTCGCGCGCCACGCGCTGACATCGTTCGAGGAGAAGCCGCCCGTGAAAGCCCCGCTGCGCTGGCCTGCGCCGGACGAGCCGGTGTCCGATCTGGTGCTGGAGCGCTTCGCGCCGGAGCAGACCTTCAAGGCCAAGGTCTACGCCGCGCTCAAGCAGGCGATCCTCAACATGGACATCTACTCCACGCCGGAGCCGACCTGGATCGACGAGCGTCAGCTCTCCGAGCGCCTCGGCGTCAGCCGCACGCCGGTGCGCGAGGCGGTGGCGATGCTGGAGCAGGAGGGCTTCGTCAAGTCCATGCCGCGCCGCGGCATCATGGTGCTGAAGAAGACCAAGCGCGAAGTGGTCGAGATGATCCAGGCCTGGGCGGCGCTGGAGGCCATGGCCGCGCGTCTCGTGGTCGAAAACGCCTCCGACGAGGACATCAAGAAGCTGCGCACGCTGTTCGAAAAGTTCGACGAGGCCCACAAGCCGTCCGACTTCGTGCACGAATACTCCGACGCCAACATCCGCTTCCACCAGACCATCATCCGCCTCAGCGGCTCGCGCACGCTGGCGGAGATGACGGCGAACCTGCTGGTGCACGTGCGGGGCCTGCGCCAGCTCACCATCGGCCGCGACGACCGCGCCAGCCGCTCGATCGTGGAGCACCTCGCCATCATCGAGGCGCTGGAGAAGCGCGACCGCGACCTCGCCGAACGCCACGCGCTGGACCACACGCTCGGCCTCGCGGTCTATGTGGAAGAGCACGGCGACATCTTCGACTGACGGAAGGCGGTTCGGCGGGGAGGCTTGGGCCTGCCGCGCGTCGGAAGCCGCGTCACATCAAACCCGTCATGCCCGAGCTTGTCTCGGGCATCCACGATTTAAGGGGTTCGGCGGCTTAAACGTCCAAGTCGTGGATGCCCGAGACACGCTCGGGCATGACGGCGGTGGGTCTTTCGGGCCGGCGCTCAGTCGTCGCCGCGCACCCGGCCCCGGAGCGACTTCGCCGTCGACTGCTTGCCCTTTGAGGTCAGCCGCCGCTCCACCGAGGCGCGGGTCGGGCGCGTCGCGCGTCGGCGCTCGGGGCGGACGCTCGCCTCCCGGATCATCTCCACCAGCCGCGCCACCGCCTCCTCCCGGTTGCGGGCCTGGCTGCGGTGGCTCTGGGCGGTCAGCACGATCACCCCGTCGAGCGTCAGGCGCGCGCCCGCGAGCTTCATCAGCCGGATCGCCACGTCGTTCGGCAGCGAGCGGGAGCGGCGGGCGTCGAACCGGATCTGCACCGCGGACGAGGTCTTGTTCACGTGCTGGCCGCCGGGACCGGAGGCGCGCACGAAGCTCTCCTCGATCTCGTCCTCATGGATCGCCAGCGTGGGCGTGATCTCGATCATCGTCGCGAAAGCTCGTCCGGGGGCGGATCGGCGGTCTCCGATCGCAGGCCGCGGAACATGGGCGCGGGGCGCCGCCGGGTCAATTCCCGGCGGCGCCCCGTCCTGTCGGCGGTCGGCTGCGATCAGAGGATGAAGTCGCTCTGGGTCAGGGTGTGGACGCCCGCGAGTTCGATCACGAAGTCCGCCGCGCCGTCCGCGTCGACGAAGCCCTGCACGAAGGTCTTGCCCTGGGCCTGATCGGCGAAGACGCGGATCTGGCCGGACGGGTCGGCGTCGGGAAGCTGCACCAGCCGGAAGGCCTGATCGCCGGCGAGCCCCGTGTCGGCGTCGATCCCCGACAGGTCGATCGTGTCGACGCCGCGGGCGAAGTCGGTGATGCGGTCGCTGGTTCCGATCTCCACGCCGCTGTCGGAGGCGGAGGAGAACACGAACACGTCGAGCCCGCGGCCGCCGGTGAGCGTGTCGGCGCCCTGGCCGCCGATCAGCCGGTCGTTCCCGGTCCCGCCGTTCAGCGTGTCGGCGCCGAGCCCGCCGTCGAGCAGATCGTCGCCGCTGTCGCCGAACAGGCGGTCCGCGCCGCCGAAGGCGAACAGCTGGTCGTTCCCGGAACCGCCGTGCATCTCGTCGGCGCTTGCGAAGGCGGTCGGCCGCGCGGCCACCTGGAAGTCGAGCAGCACGTCGTCGCCCGCGCCGCCGTAATAGACGTCCGCGCCCGTGCCGCCTTCGAGCCGGTCGTTCCCGCCGCCGCCGATCAGCCGGTCGTTCCCGGAGCCGCCGAGCAGATGGTCGTTCTGGTCGCCGCCGTCGAGCACGTCGTGTCCGCCGCCGCCGATCAGCGTGTCCTCGTTGCGCCCGCCGAGCAGCCGGTTGGCGCCGCCGTCGCCGGTGATGCGGTCGGCGCCCGATCCGCCGGTGACGTTCTCGATGTTGAAGTAGGTGTCGCCCTGGGCGTTGTTGAACGCGCCGCGGCCGGTGGCGAGGTTCACCTCCACGCCGAGCGCGGTGTTGAACACCAGCGTGTCCACACCCGCCCCGCCGTCGATGCGGTCGGCGCCCGCGCCGCCGTCGAGCACGTCGTTCCCGTCGCCGCCCCTGAGGATGTCGACGCCGATCCCGCCCTCCAGCGTGTCGAGGCCGGCGCCGCCCTCGAGCGTGTCGTCGCCGGCTTCGCCGATCAGGGTGTCGTCGCCGTCGCCGCCCAGCAGGCGGTCGTCGTCACCCTGGCCGTTGAGCGTGTCGTTTCCGGCGTCGCCCTGCAGGATGTCGTCCTGGGAGCCGCCGAGCAGGGTGTCGTTCCCCGCGCCGCCGGAGAGGAAGTCCTCGCCGAGGCCGCCATAGAGCGTGTCCCGTCCGTTCTCGCCGTAGAGCCGGTCGTCGCCGTTCTCGCCGCGGATGACGTCGTTCCCGTCGCGGCCGTAGAGCCGGTTGGCGCCTGCGTTTCCGCGGATCGTGTCGGCGTAGCCGGAGCCGACCACGTTCTCGATGCTGACATAGCGGTCGCCGAAGGAGTGGCTGGTCTCGGCGCCGCCGCCGCGGCCGGTGGTGAGGTCTACGCTCACCGCCGTCGGGCTGGCGGAGTAGCCGACGAAATCGTCGCCCGAACCGCCGTTGATGTAATCCTTGCCCTCGCCGCCGCTGATGGTGTCGTTCCCGCCCTCGCCGTAGAAGCGGTCGTCGCCGGAGCCGATCACGGCGGTGGCGCGGTCGTAGATGACGTCGTCGCCTTCGCCGGCGAACACGGTGTCGTTTCCGCCGCGCACGGTGATGACGTCGTCGCCGCCGAGCGCGGACAGGGTGTCGCCGAGCAGGCTGTGGGCGCCGAAGGGGCCGTTGTCGTTGAAGGCGGTGTTCGACAGGTTGCCCTTGGGGTCGATGATGTCGGCCATGGTCGTTGCTCCCGATCGGCGGCGAGGGGGACCATTCCCGCCTCGTCCGCGGAGCGGTCGCCGGCGTGGCGTCCGCTCTCGATGACCCGACTGTCGGGGATCGGGCCCCCGGCCGCCGTTCCCTGGGGAACACCGGCGCGGGCGGCGGCGGATTTTTTCGCGCGGCGGGGCGACAACATGAAAAAGGCCGCGCCCCCCGGAGGGACGCGGCCGTGATCGTCAGGTCGGCGGCTGACGCCGCTCAGCGCCTGTTCGGGGTCTGTCGCAGAGCGCGCGTCTGGCGCCCGTCATGGCCGAGACCGCTTGAGGTCTTTGCGGCGCTCATCGCTCCCCCTCACCCGGATGACTGCGTCATCCGACCTCTCCCCGCTGGGAAGAGGTGAAGAACGGCGCCGCCTGCGACCTCTCCCCAGCGGGGAGAGGTCGGCCCGAAGGGCCAGGTGAGGGGGAGGTTGGCGTCACGATCAACCTGTTCCGCCGGAAGCTGCGGAGCGGGATGGTCGTGAGCCAGCCTCAAGCACGACGCCAGACGCGAAGGTCCAAACAGGCTTCAGCGCACCAGGAAGTTGCGGAACTGCCAGGGGTCGCTTTCGTCCAGATCCTCGGGGAACAGGCCCGGGCGGTTCTGGAGCGGGGTCCAGTCGGTGTAGTAACCCTTCACCGGGCCGAGATAGGGGCCCTGGATCTCGAGGCAGCGCTTGAAGTCCATCTCGTCGGTTTCGACGATGCCCTCGTTCGGGTTCTCCAGCGCCCAGACCATGCCGGCGAGCACGGCCGAGGTGACCTGAAGGCCGGTCGCGCTCTGGTAGGGCGCGAGGCGGCGCGCCTCCTCCAGCGAAAGCTGCGAGCCGAACCAGTAGGCGCCCTTGGCGTGGCCGTAGAGCAGCACGCCGAGCTCGTCGACGCCCTCTTCCAGCTCGTCCTCGTCCAGCACGTGCAGGGTCTTCTGCACCTCGCCCTCGGCGCCGAACAGCTCGTGCCACGACAGGACCGCCACGTCCGCCGGATGGTAGGCGTAGTGGCAGGTCGGGCGGTAGACCGCCTTGCCGTCCTCGTGGACGGTGAAGTAGTCGGCGATCGAGATCGACTCGTTGTGGGTGACGAGATAGCCGTATTGCGGCCCCGGCGTCGGGCACCAGGTGCGCACCTGGGTCGCGGCGCCCGGCTGCATCAGATAGATCGCGGCCGCGTTCGGGTCGTCGTGCTCGCGGGCGGTGTCCGGCTTCCAGGTCTCGTGGGTGCCCCAGCCGAGTTCCGCCGGCTGCAGGCCCTCGGAGATGAAGCCCTCCACGGACCAGGTGTTCAGGAACACGCCGCGGGGCTTGGGCTGCTTGGTGAGCTGGGTGTCGCGCTCGGCGATGTGGACGCCCTTGACGCCGATCTGGCGCAGCAGGTTCGCCCATTCCTCGCGGCTGGTGGGCTCGGGCGTGTTCAGGTTCAGATCGGCCGCCACGTTCAGCGCCGCCTGCTTCACGAAGAACGACACCATGCCGGGATTGGCGCCGCAGGTGGAGACGGCGGTGGTGAGGCCCTTGGGCGAGCGCCGGCGCAGGTCCAGCGTCATGTTGCGCAGCGCGTAGTTGGAGCGCTCCGACGGGCCCTTGGTCTTGTCGAAATAGAAGCCGAGCCACGGCTCGTTCACCGTGTCGATGTAGAGCGCGCCGAGCTCCTGGCAGAGCGCGATCAGGTCCACCGAGCCGGTGTCGACCGACAGGTTGACGCAAAACGCCTGTCCGCCGCCTTGCGTCAGCAGCGGGGTCAGCAGCTCGCGGTAATTTTCCTTGGTCACATGCTGCTGGATCAGCTCGTAGCCGTGTTTGTCCAGGATGTGCTTGTTGTGATCGCTCGGATCGATGAAGAAGAACCGGTTACGGTCGAACTCGAAATGGCGTTCGATCAGGGGCAGCGTTCCGCGACCGATCGATCCGAATCCGATCATCACGATCGGGCCGTCAATCTTCGCGTACACCGGATGATCCGTCATTTCGTCTCCGCTCCTCTCAAGGACAGCCGCACGCTGCGGCGCACACGACCGATTAAGCCGATCGGAGCCGGAGAATCAACAGAACGGACGACAGGACGATGACGACCCGATGGTCAGGCCAGTTCGGCCTCGATCTCGCTGCGGGTCGGCACCATCACCTGCGCCTCGCCGTCCAGCACCACCTTGTCGCCGACGGAGCAGGTGCAGAAGAAGGTGGCCCGCTGGCGGCTGGGATCGAGCGCGGTGATCTCCACCTGCGTCACCACCACGTCGCCGAGGCGCACCGGCGCGCGGAACTTCATGGTCTGCGACAGATAGACGGCGCCCGGCCCCGGCAGCTTGGTGCCGAGCACCGCCGAGATCAGGCTCGCGGTGTAGAGGCCGTGGGCGATGCGGCCGCCGAAGCGGGTGTTGGCCGCGTAAGCTTCCGACAGATGGATCGGATTGGTGTCGCCGGTCAGATGCGCGAAGGTCCGGACGCCTTCCTCCGACACTTCGTGGCGGATTTCGGCGGTCTGGCCGATGACCAGATCCTCAAAGGCGATCTGGTCGACATGGTCGACCGAAGGATCTGTCGGCTGGAAGGCGGCGTTCATGTGAGCCTGCAAGGCTGATTGCGAGAGCGGCGGCACTCTGGAGCCGCCCTCGCTGCAGTGCAACGCGCCTTTCGGATGACAGGCCGGCGCCTGTCATCCGGGCGGTCAGCCGAACAGGAAATCGCCCCGCGCCGCCACCGCCGCCACGTCGAGACCGAGCAGCAGGACCGAGTCGCCGGCCGGATCGCCGGCGAAGGTGATGAGCGTGCCGAGGCTGTCGGCGGCCGCGGAGAACACGAGGTCGCCGCGGTTTTCCGCATGCCCTGCGAAGTCGAGCCGGTCCCACTGGAGGTTGAAGCCGGAGATCACGTCGTCGCCGAAGCCGGCGGCGTTGAAGTGGAACAGGTCGGCGCCGCGGCTCGCGAACAGCCTGTCGTCGCCGAGCCCGCCGGTGGCCTCGCCGCCGCCGTTGAGCCGGATCTCGTCCGCCCCCGCGCCGCCGACGATGACCTGGCCGCCGCCCTTGCCCGCCTGCACCGTCACGGCCGTGGAGACGCCCGACAGGTCGACGCTCGCGCCCACGCGCAGTTCGATCCTCTCGATGTCCACGAAGGTGGCGTCGGTCAGGGTCAGCGACAGGTCGGAGGCGATGCGGAGCGTGTCCGTCCCGTCGCCGCCGTCCACCAGGGTCGGCGCGGCGGTGACGGCGAGGATGTCGTCGCCGCCCCGGCCGAGCAGGGTGTCCGCGCCGCCGCCGCCGCCGTTCAGCACGTTGGCGTAATCGTCGCCGGCCAGCGTGTCGGCGTGCCTGCTGCCGGTGATGTTGGCGATGTCGCGGATGAAGTCGCCCTGGGCGTCGCCGCCGGTGTTGACGTTGCTCGCGAGATCGACCGACACGGCCGCGGAGGAGCGCGCGTAGGTGACGATGTCGCCGTCCTCGCGTCCGCCCCACATGTAGTCGGCGCCGGCGCCGCCGTCGAAGACGTTCTTGGCGTTGTAGCCCATCAGGTAGTCGTCGAACGCGCTGCCGCGCACGTTCTCGACGCTGACGAAGGTGTCGCCGGCGGCTTCGCCCAGATTGACGCCGTAGCCCAGGCCGCCGAGGAACACCGCCACGCCCGCGGTCGCGTTTTCGTAGCTCGCCGTGTCCACGCCGTCGCCGCCGTCGAGCGCGTCCGCGCCCGCGCCGCCGATCAGGCGGTCGTTGCCGGAGAGGCCGTTGAGCTGGTCGTCGCCCGCGCCGCCGGACAGGATGTTGCGGGCGTCGTCGCCGGTCAGGCTGTCGGCGTGGGCGCTGCCCAGGACGTTCACGATGTCCACCAGCGTGTCGCCGTCGGCGTCGCCGCCGGTGTGGACCCCGGTGGTGAGGTTGACGGTGACGCCTGCGTCCGAGCCCGCATAGGACGCGACGTCCCGGTGCACGGAGACCCCCTCGCTTTCGGATCGGCCGCCGACGATGCGATCGGCCCCCGCGCCGCCTTCCAGCAGGCCGCCGCGGCCGGCGCCGAGGATCACGTCCGCATGGTCGCCGCCGATCACGTTCTCGAAACGGGTGAAGCTGTCGGTTTCGGCGCCGGAGACCGCCGTCCCGGCCGAAAGGTCGATGGTCACGCCGCCGAGGGCGGATGCGAAACTGACGGTGTCGTCGCCGCGCCCGCCGTTCAGCACGTCGTCGCCCGCGCCGCCGTCCACCACGTCGTCGCCCCAGCCGGCGGAGATGGTGTCGGCGCCGCCTTCGCCGTTGATCACGTTGTCGAGCGTGTTGCCGGTGACGAGGTTGTCCAGCGCGCCGGCGTCCAGCGCGATCTGGTGGCTGGTCAGACGAAGGGTCTGGCCCGAGGCCGAGGTGACGAACTTCTCGTAATAGACCCGGTAGGACTGCGTGAAGCTGCCGAGGTCATAGGCGCTGTCGTTGGAGAACAGCTCGAAGCCGGTGCTGTAGAGCGGGACCGTCTCGTCGAACAGGGCGAATTCGAGGGACCACTTGTCGCTGTAGACGTCGGCGATGTTCAGCTCCGCCGACAGCTCGCCGTAGTCGATCTTGATGCCGAGCGACGCGTTGAACACCAGCGAGGTGACCGCCTTCACGTCCATGGTCACGTCGTAGGAGGCGTTCACCCGGAACCAGCCTTCGCCCTCCGGGGTCTCGAACTCGAACTTGTCGCCCGCCTTGCCGGTCAGCGTTTCGCCGAAGGAGGACTTCAGCGTCACGTCGATGTCCGGCGTGTAGGTCATCTCCTGCTTCAGGCTGAGCCCGCCGATCAGCTTGGCGTCCAGCACGCCGACCTCGATGCCGAACTTGACGATCGACAGGTCGAGCTCCTCGTCCACGCTGGTCTGGAGGCCGAGCAGCGCGGTGAACTTGTCGAGGTCGAGCTCCGCCTCCAGGAACGGCGAGGACTCGATCGCGACGCTGTAGGAGCCGAGCGGCGCGTCCGAGGTGTCATCCGTCTCGAGATCGCCGAACTCGAACTCCGGCACGAGCACCTTGACCGCGCCGTAGTCGAAGTCGGCCTCGTAGATCTGGCCGTCGAACCCGCCGAACGCGCCCGGAACGATGCCGAGGATGGTGCGGCTGTAGTCGATGTCGGCGAGGGTGATGTTGCTGAAGTCCGCGCTGCCCTCGTCGGAGTAGATGTACGCGTCGATGTTGTACCCGACCGAGCCGGTCATCTCCGCCTTCAGCTTGGCGATGAGATCGACGGAGGCGTAGCTCTTCAGGAGATCGGGACCCGTGCCCTCGACCTCGAAACTGTCGAGCTTGAAGCCGGCGGTGTCGAAATAGGCCTTGGCGACGCCGTCCACCGTGTCGCGGCTGGAGGTCTCGCCGGTCGCGTCCACGTCGAGGGCGGCGGTGGAGCTTCCGAGATCGAAATGGGCTTTCGCCACCAGGCCGAAGGTGAAGCTGTAGTCCAGCCCCACGGCCGCGTGGCCGCCCAGAACGTCGCCGCCGATGGAGAGTTCGGCGGAGGCCGTGCCGCTTTTGGAATAGGTCAGTGCGTCGAACGTATAGTCGAGGCTTGTTCCCGCGGACTTGCCGAAAAGCCCGACGTCGACGTTGAAACGCGCCATGACCGATACCCTGGATGCTGCAGACTGAACTGCGGCGGACCATGGCCCAGCGGCTCAATGTTAAAAATCCGTTACACTACGGATATTTATGGTTAAGCGGCGGCGGGGTCCCGCCATGCGCGGGGCCTAAACCGAAAATCAACCCTGCGGCGGTATTCAGGAGAGGATCGGTCGCGCGCCGCCGGGCGCCCGGACCGCAACACGGAAGAAAAAGGGGAGCCGGCGCAAGCGTCTCCCCCGAAGGATGAGGAACCGTTCGCCATGGCGATCGACCCGACCATGCCTGTGCTCATCGTCGACGACTACAAGACGATGCTGCGCATCATCCGCAACCTGCTGAAGCAGATCGGCTTCGAGGACGTGGACGAGGCGGCGGACGGCTCGGAGGCGCTCGGAAAGATGCGCGACAAGCGCTACGGGCTGGTTATCTCCGACTGGAACATGGAGCCCATGACCGGCATCGAGCTGCTGCGCGAGGTGCGCGCGGACGAAAAGCTGAACCGCACCCCCTTCATCATGGTCACGGCTGAATCCAAGACCGAGAACGTGATCGCCGCCAAGAAGGCGGGCGTGAACAACTACATCGTCAAACCCTTCAACGCCGAGACGCTGAAGGCCAAGATCGACGCGGTGTTCGGCGAATGAGCCCCGCCTCGCGGACGGCCGACCGGGAGGCCGAGGAGCAGTTCGCCCGCATGCGCGCCTATCTGGACGAGACGCGCGCCACCGACGGCGCCACCTCGTTCCGGGACGTGGTCGCGCTGGCGGAGATCACCGCCGCCTCCATGCAGGCGTTCTTCGCCTCCATCGACGCCACGATCTATCGCGAGCTGCGCGAGATCGCCGACTACATCGGCCGCATGCGCACGGAGATCACCGCTCTGGAGCCCGGCGACCTGAAGGCCAACCGCCTGCCCAAGGCCGGCGAGGACCTGTGGGCGATCGTGGGCGCCACCGAGGACGCCACCAATCAGATCATGGAATGCGCCGAGGACATCCTCTCCGCCGCGAACCGCGACGACGACACGCTGCGGGAGGTGGCCAACGCCAAGGTGATGGATATTTTCCAGGCCTGCTCGTTCCAGGACATCACCGGCCAGCGCATCGCCCGCGTGATCGAGACGCTGCAGCACATCGAGCAGCGGGTCGGACGCTTCGCGGCCGCGGTGCAGCCGAACGGCGACCTGCCGGACATCAGCGCCCTGGACACGCGCGAGGCTCGGGCGCGGGAGCTTCTGCTGCACGGCCCGCAGTCCGCGGACACGGCGATCCGCCAGGACGAGGTGGACGCGCTGCTGCGCTCCTGACCGGCGCGAAATCGCCGGAGACCGGCGCATGAAAAAGCCCGGCGCGGAACCTCTCCGCGCCGGGCTTTTCGTTTGGCGTCAGCGGACGTTGATGGTCAGGCCCGGAGCCTGATAGCGCGGACGTTCGTAGGCGCGGTAGCCGCGGTCCGAACGGTAGGCGCGGCGCTCGTCCCGGTAGACGCGACGGTCGTCGCGGTAGACGCGGCGCTCCTCGTAGCGCGGACGGGTGCATTCGCGGGTGCGGGTGATGCGCTCCACGCCGCCGCTGCGCACCCGGCGCTCCACGGTGCGGCAGGCGGCGGGGGTGGAGGCGTCGGTCACTGCGATCACGCTGCGGGTCACGGGCGCGGCGCTCGCGGGGGCGGCGGCGAAGGCGGTGAGGGCGACGCCGAAAGCGAGGCCGAGAGGGGCGATGAAGCGGCGCATGTTCGTTTCCTCGTTATCGTTCGTTTGAAGCGCTGCCCGGAACATTACGCCCGGGCCTTGGGGTCAGCGTCGCCCGGCCCGCATGACGGGCTCCTGAAGCGTCGGTTCACGCCATGTTCATCGCGCGAACGCGGCATCCGGTTCCATCCGCCCGGCCGTCTCCTTGACGAACACCGCCGGCGGGCCTCCCGCGCGGGGCCTTTTCTCCGGACGCCGAACGTGATCCGCTGGCGGTCATGACGCGCCCCGATCCCGCCTTCGCCCCGCCCGACCTGTCCCGGCTGCGCCTTCACGCCGACGACGCGCTCGGCGGCGCCGCGCGCGCCTCGATCGGCGAGGGCCATGGCGACGATCCGGACGACAGGGTGGCTCTCTGGGCCCGGCGCGCGGGGCGAGGGCTGGCGCTGATCGCGATCGTCGGCCTCGCGGTCTGGGTGATGATCGACATGACCACGGGTGGAGCGGGCCGATGACGGCGGACTGGGGGCGGCTCGCGGCGCCCGATCTCGGCGAGATGGAGCGGCTCGCCGACGAGGCCTTCGCGCGGCTTCCCGAGGAGTTCCGCGCGCTCGCCCGTGACGTTGTGGTGCGGGTGGACGACTTCCCGACCGACGACGTGCTGAAGGAGCTCGAGGCCGAAAGCGAGTTCGACCTGCTCGGCCTGTTCACCGGCGTCGGTCTGGCGCAGGGCGAGGCGGCCCCGCGCACGGGCCAGTTCCCCAACGTGATCCACCTCTACCGCCGCCCGATCCTCGACTACTGGGCGGAGCACGAGGAGACCCTGGGCGCCATCGTCACCCATGTCCTGGTGCACGAGATCGGCCATCACTTCGGCCTGTCGGACGACGACATGGAGGCGATCGAGGCGCTGGCCGACGCCGAGACGGCGCCCGCTTGATCGCGGCCTCACCCGTTCCCATTTCGCAGCGCGAGGGAGTGCGACATCCATGACCGATCTCCGATCCCAGCTCCGCCGCGTGCGCTCCGAGTTCTGGCCGAAAGCCAAGAACCTGCTGCGTTCGCTGCCGTTCGCGGAGGATCTGCTCGCCGCCTATTACTGCGCGATGGACGAGGAGACGCCGTCGAGCGTGCGGCTGACGCTGCTCGGGGCGCTGGCCTATTTCATCACGCCGATCGACCTGATCCCGGACTTCGTGCCGTTCGTCGGCTTCACGGACGACGCCAGCGTGATCGCCGCGGCGATCGCGGCGGTGAGCCTTAACATCCGCGACCGCCACCGCGAGGCCGCCCGTCGCGCCATGGCGGACGCGGAGACCGCCGCCGAACGCGCCTGACGCCGGAACGCTCCCGCCCTCACTCCGCCGCGTCGCGCCGGAGCGGGTTGGGCAGGGGTTCGGCCGCGGGCGTCGGCCCAAGCTCCATCTGCTCCAGACGGGCGCCCCGGCGGGCGATCTTCTCCGCCGAGATCGCGATCTGGTCGAGATCGCCGATCGCCTGCCCGAAATGCTGCTTCAGCCGGTCGACCCGCTCGCCGAGGCGGCGCATGTCGTCCATGAGCCGCCCCACCTCCGCCTGCAGCAGATGGGCCTGATCGCGCAGCGCCGCGTCCCGCGTCAGGCCCTGCACCACCTGCACCGCGAGCGTCAGCAGCGACGGCGACACGATCAGCACCCGCGCGCGGTGCGCCTTCTGCACCACGTCGTCGAAGCTCTCGGCGATCTGGGCGTGGATCTGCTCGGAGGGCACGAACAGCAGCGCCACGTCCTGGGTCTCGCCGGCGATGAGGTACTTCTCCGCCACGTCCGCCACGTGGCGGCCCACGTCCTGCCGCACCCGCGTCTCGGCCGCCTTCGTCGCCTCGGGCGTCTCCGCGAGCCGCAGCCGCTCGAAGCCCTCCAGCGGGAACTTGGCGTCGATCGCGAGGCCGCGCCGGTCGCCGGGCAGGCGAATCAGCGCGTCCGGCCGCACGCCGGTGGAGAGGCGGGCCTGAAAGGCGTAGGCTTGCGGCGGCAGCGCGTCGCGCAGGATCGCCTCCATCCGCCCCTGCCCGAAGGCGCCGCGGGCGGGCTTGTTGGCGAGGATGGCGCGCAGGTCCGTCACCTGGCCCGCCAGCGCGCCGATCTGGGCGCCGGCGGCGTCGATGACCGAAAGCCGCGCCTCCAGCCGCTGAAGCTGCTCGGCGGTGGCCTGCCCGCTGGCGTTGAGGCCTTCGCCCACCCGCGCGCCCACCGCGTCCAGCCGCTCCGCCACGCC
>NZ_JBHTMX010000075.1:0-13180 GCF_042679725.1 Methylopila musalis | reverse complement strand
GGCGCCCATGGCGCGACGCCCGGCCGCGCGGCGATCGTGTGGGAGCTTCGGGCGCCGCGCACGGTGCTCGCCGCCATCGTCGGCGCGGGGCTTGGCATGGTCGGGGCGGCGATGCAGTCCGCCACCCGCAACCCGCTCGCCGATCCGCATCTGCTGGGGGTCGCCGCCGGCGCGGCCTTCGGCGCCAATCTCGCGATCCTGCATGTGGGCGACGCCTTCGGCCCCGCCACCACGCCGCTGTTCGCCTTCCTCGGCGCGCTCGCGGCCACGCTCACCGTGCTGGCGGTGGCGCGGGTCGCGGGCGCGGGAAGCGCGGACCGGCTGATCCTCACCGGCGTCGCCGTGGCCTTCGTGGTGACGGCCTGCGCCAACATGCTGATCCTGTTCGCCGACCAGCGCTCAGCCGCGAATGTGGTGTTCTGGACGCTCGGCGGTTTCGGGGCCTCCGACTGGTCCACCACGCCGGTTCCGGCGCTGGCGCTCGCGCTCGGCGGGACATGGTTCCTGATGAAGGCGCGGGAGCTGAACGCGCTCGCCATGGGCGACGAGACCGCCGCCACCCTCGGCGTGCCGGTGGAGCGCGCCCGCCTCGCCCACATGGTGGTCGGCGCCTTTGTGACCGGCGTGCTGGTGTCGGTGTCAGGGATGATCGGCTTCGTCGGCCTGATGACGCCCCACGCCGCGCGCCTGCTGCTCGGCGGCGACAACCGGCTCATCCTGCCCGCCAGCGCCCTCCTCGGCGCGCTGGCGCTGGTGCTGGCCGACATGGCCGCGCGCACGGTGATCGTCCCCGACGACATCCCGATCGGCGTCGTCACCGGCGTCGTCGGCGGCCTGTTCTTCATCGCCCTCCTGCGCCGCGAGCGCTGAAGGGGGAGCCCCTTCTCTTGTCCCGGCCTTGAGCCGGGACCCAGAGACTCTGGGTTTTCAAAGTAAGCCGCGACGGCCGAAGCGGTTTTCCTCCGCACGTCGGCGTTTCTGGGTCCCGGCTCAAGGCCGGGACAAGGAAGGGGGGCGCCCTGAAACGCCCGGACGGCCGCCGGATGGCTGGTTCTCGGTGGGCGCGTTTCACGGCGAACGCGCGAAGCGCCCCTTCTCTTGTCCCGGCCTTGAGCCGGGACCCAGAGACTCTGAATGTTCCGAACAAGCCGCGACGGCTGAAGCGGTTTTTCCTCCGCACGTCGGCGGATCTGGGTCCCGGCTCAAGGCCGGGACAAGGAGGCGGACGCCCTGAAAGGCCGGGCGCGCGCCCTCACCACACCGCGGCGTAGCCGTCGCGGCGGGGGTCGCTGGCGGCGGCGTAGCCTTCGACGGCGGGGTCGCCCATGCGCCAGATGAACTGGCCGGCGCCGAAGTCCTGATAGCTGTCGTCGATCACGCTGGTCTCGTGGCCAAGCGCCAGCAGGCCCGCCACCGTGTCGGGACGCATGGCGGCCTCCACGTTGATGTCGAGCCCGGCGTTGAAGCGCCAGCGGGCGGCGTCGCAGGCGGCCTGCGGGTTCTGGCCGTGGTCGATCATGCGCGACAGCGTTTGCACATGGCCCTGCGGCTGCATGTTGCCGCCCATGACGCCGAAGCTCATCACCGGCTGGCCGTCCCTGGTGAGGAAGCCCGGAATGATGGTCTGGAACGGGCGCTTGCCCGGCGCGACCACGTTGGGGCTTTGAGGGTCGAGCACGAAGCCGTGGCCGCGGTTCTGCAGCGACACGCCCCAGTCCGGCAGGCAGATCCCCGAGCCGAAGCCCATGAAGTTCGACTGGATGAAGCTCACCATCATGCCGTTCTCGTCGGCGGCGGTGAGGTAGATCGTGCCGCCGCGCACGGGGTTGCGCGGCGCGAAGCGCTGGGCGCGGCGCGGGTCGATGAGCTTGGCGGCCTCGGCGAGATGGGCGCCGTCGAGCAGCTGCGCCGGCGTCACCCGCATGTGGGCGAGGTCGGCCACATGGGCGTAGGTGTCGGCGAAGGCGAGCTTCATCGCCTCGATCTGCAGATGGTTCGCCGCGACGCCGTCGGGGTCGAGACCGGCGAGATCGAAGTTCTCCAGGATGCCGAGCGCGATCAGCGCGGCGATGCCCTGGCCGTTCGGCGGGATTTCATGCACGTCGTAGCCGCGGTAGCGGGTCGAGATCGTGTCCACCCACTCCACCCGGAAGGCGTCCAGATCGGCGACCGTCATGGCCCCGCCATAGGCGGCGGCGTGGGCCGCCATCGCCTCGGCGATCTCGCCCCGGTAGAACGCGTCGCCGCGGGTGGCCGCGATCGCCTTCAGCGCCCGCGCCGCGCCGGCGAAGGCGACGTGCTCGCCCACCTCCGGCGCCCGGCCGCGGGGCAGGAACATCTCGGCGAAGCCGGGCTGGCCGGCGAGGTCCGGCGTCGCGGCGGCGGCCGCCCATTTCTGCTGCACCACGGTCGGGGCGAGATAGCCCCGCTCCGCCACCTCGATCGCGGGCTGGAGCACGTCCTCCAGCGACAGGGCGCCGAAGCGCTCGCTGAGCGCGACCCAGGACGCGACGGCGCCCGGCACGGTCACGCTGTCCCAGCCGCGCATGGGCGGGCGGGACCGGCCCTCGCCGTGCTTCGCCGCGAAATAGTCCGGCGTCCAGGCGCGGGGCGCGCCGCCGGAAGCGTTCATGCCGTGCACCTGCTTGCCGTCCCACAGGATGCAGTAGGCGTCGGAGCCGAGGCCGTTGCTGCAGGGCTCCGCCAGCGTCATCACGGCGGCGGCGGCGATGGCGGCGTCCACCGCGTTGCCGCCGTTCTGGATCATGCGCAGGCCCGCCTGCGCGCCGAGCGGGTGCGAGGTCGACACCACGTTGCGTCCGAACACGGGCACGCGTCGGGACGGATAACCGGCGGTCCAGTCGAAGGGGGTCGTCATGGCGTGTCTCGTCAAAGGCTGTGGGCGCCGCCCGCCGTCGCGTCAGGCGAGCGGCGGCTCCGCTCGGGCGCGGGCGGCGAGCGCCGCGCGATCGATCTTGCTGGTGGAGGCGAGGGGTATCTGATCCACGAACCAGACGCGGCGCGGATGCTGGTAGGCGGGCGCATGAGCGAGCGCGTAGGCCTTGAGGCCCGCCTCGTCAAGCGCGGAGCCGGAGCGCCGCACCACGAAGGCGACCGGCTTCTGGCCCTTGATCTCGTCGTCCACCGGCACGACCACCGCCTGCGCCACGTCGGCATGGGTCTCCAGCATGGCCTCGACCTCGCCGGGGAAGATGTTCTCGCCGCCCGAGACGAACATGTCGTCCGTGCGCCCCACGAAGAAATAGAAGCCGTCGCGGTCGCGGCGGAACACGTCGCCGGTGTCGTAGAAGCCGTCGGGGGTGATCGGCGAGCGCACGTCCGGCCGCTTGTGATAGCCGAGCATGATCGCGGGGCTCTTCACCTGCAGCACGCCGAGATCGGGCGCGCCGTCGCCCGCGAGCCGGACCTCGACGCCCGGATGGGGCCGGCCGACGGAGCCGGTCGGCGCCCGGCCGTCGGGATCGCGGAACGCCACCGGGCCGCCTTCGGTGGTGCCGTAGGCGTTGATGATCCGCGCGTTCGGAAGCAGCCGGCGGATCTGGGCCGCAAGCGCGTCCGTCACCGGCGCCGAGCCCATCCGCACCACCCGCACGCTGGTGAGATCGGCCCCCGCGAGCGCCTCCTTCTCCCGCAGCATCATGGCGATCATCGGCGGCACGGCCGTGATCCATGTGGCGCGCTGCCGGTCGATCGCGGCGATGTAAGCGCGGGCCTGGAACTGGGGCAGCAGCAGCGCGGTCGCGCCGCTTCCGAGCGCCAGCAGCGCGTTCGCGAGCGCGTTCATGTGGTAGAGCGGCGCCGCGATCAGCATGCGCTCGCCCGCGAGCGCGTCGTCGGCCATGCGGACCCGCGTCACCCAGAGATGGCTCGCGTGGCTGAGCCGCACGCCCTTCGGCCGGCCGGTGGAGCCGGAGGTGAACAGCATCAGCGCCACCTCGTCCGGCCGGGGCCGCACCGGCTCGAACGGGCCGGGATCGAGCCAGCCGTCGAGCCCGGTCTCGATCGAGACCGCGGGAACGCCGTCCGGCGCGAGCGCCCGGCGCTCCTCGTCGTGGAACACCGTCCGCGCGCCGCTGTCGGCGACGATCCGGGCGATGGTGGAGGCCGGAAAGCGGTAGTTCACCGGCGCCGGCGTGACGCCGGCCTGCATCGCCCCGAGCAGGATCGCGAGATAGTCGGTCCCGTTGGCGGCGAGGATGGCGATCCGCTCGCCGCGCGCCACGCCGTGGCGCCCGAGCCCGCGGGCGAAGGCGGCGGCGCGGGCGGCGAGATCGGCGCGCGAGAGAGGGGTCCCGGAGCCGTCCGGGCCCACCCCCGCAGCCGCTGGGGCGGCGGCGTCGGGGGAGAGGGCCAAGACGGCTCCGAGGTTCGAGACGTCGCTCATCGGGCGCTCCGGCAGGCGAGGACGAGATCGAAGGCGGGCAGGGCGAGCTTCGCGCCCGAGCCCGTTCGGGTCTCGCTCCATTCGGCCCCCGGCGTGGCGCGGGCGCGCTCGCCGATCGCGTCGAGCCCGTCGAAGACGAGCTCCAGCGTGGCGAAGCGGGCCCGGTCGCCCGGAACGACGTCAATCACGAAATCCGGCAGCGTCACCCGAAGGTCGCCGCAGGTCTGTTCGGCGGTCGCGTTGGCGGCGACCGCATAGGCGGCGGCGTCGGTGGCGGGCGCGGCCGACGTCACCTCGACGCGGGACAGGCCGAGGAAACGGTTCGGGTGCCCGAGCCATTCCGGCCGCCACACCAGCTCCGGCGTCAGGTGCTGGCAGAAGTAGACCCGCCCCGCCGGAAACCGTCCGGGCGCGAGCCGCACGGTGCGGAACCGCGCCTCCGTCTCCACGCCGTCGATCGTGACGGGGCGGGAGAAGGCCACCGGCTCGGCCGGCGCGAGGCCGGTGCGCGCCAGCCGGGCGTGGGTCTCGTCGGCGTCGTCGGTCTTCAGCACGAGGCCGTTCAGGCCGAACGGGCTGTCGAGCACGTCCTGCCGCTGGCGGCCTTCGGCGGGCACGCCCACCAGCTCCAGATAGGCGCCGTCCGCCATCATCAGATGGTTGACGGAGCCGAGGGAATGGCGGCCGCGCGGCGTCAGCGTGAAGCCGAGCGCGGCGAACAGCGCCTCCGCCTCGTCCATGCGACGCAGCACGTTGATCACCACATGGTCCAGCGCGGACGCCATCCCCGTCAGGCCCTCACTTCGGCGCGGCGGTCATGTAGACGCCGCGGCCGCTGGCGAGCAGCCGGCCGTCGCCGTCCAGCACCTGCGCCTCGGCCACCGACAGCGTGCCGCCGAACTTCACCACCTTGCCCTTCGCGGTCAGGTCGCCTTCCATGGCGGCGCGGTGGTAGTCCACGCGCAGGTCGACGGTCGGCACGCCCCGGCCGGTCTTCGACACCAGCGCCCAGTCGGCGGTGAGGTCGATCAGGGTGGCGAGGATGCCGCCATGAACGTAGCCGCGCTCGGCGTTGACGACCCATTCGGGCCGCCATGTCGCCTTCAGCTCGATCTCGCCGTCGCCGACCGACACCACCTTGAGGCCGAGCCACTGGTGGAACGGACCCTTGAGCAGCTTCGCCTCGACCTCGGCCGCGGTGAGAGTGACGTTTTCGCTCATAGGGTCGCCCCTTTCTTGTCCCGGCCTTGAGCCGGGACCCAGATACGCTGAGACCTCAGGATGACGCGGAACGCCGCCGCGCCCATCGCGGAACGCGCGGCGGCTCTGGGTCCCGGCTCAAGGCCGGGACAAGGAGCAGAGCTCATGGCGTCACCACGATCTTGCCCATGACCTCGCGGTCGCGGATCAGCCGCAGGCCCTCGGAGGCCTCCTCCAGCGGCAGCACCTTGTCCACGACGGGCTTCAGCGTCCCCTCCTGGATCATGTCCATGAGCGCCGCCAGATCGTCGTCGTAGAACGAGTTCGAGCCGATGATCTTGAGCTCGAAGCTCCAGATGTAGCGCAGGTCTTCCTTGGGATCGTGGCCGGCGGTCGCGCCGCAGGTCAGGATGGAGCCGCCGCGCTTCACGCATTTCAGCGAGGGCGCCCAGGTGTCGCCGCCGGTGAAGTTGATCACCACGTCGACGCCGCCCTCGTAGGACCGGCGCTGGGGCTTGCCGTACTGCTGGATCGCCCACTTGGAGAAGTCGGTCTCGCGGTAGTTCACCACATGGTCGGCGCCGAGCTCCTTCAGGCGGTCGAGCTTGTCCTGGCTGCCGGCGCAGGCGATGACCTCGCAGCCGAGCTGCTTCAGCAGCATGACGCAGCCGGTGCCGACGCCGCCGGAGGCGCCCAGCACCAGCACCTTGTCGCCCGCCTTCACCGTCTTGTGGGTGACGAGCATGCGGTGGGCGGTGCCGTAGGCGACAGGCAGCGAGGCCGCGTCCACGAAGCTCACCTTGTCGGGCATGCGGATGAGCTGGCCCGCGGAGACGCGGCAATACTGCGCCATGCCGCCGTCCAGCATCTCGCCCATCAGGCCGATCTGCCTGTTGAGCGGGTTGACCAGCACCCGGTCGCCGACGCTCCAGCCCTCGACGCCGTCGCCGACCTCCGTGATCTCGCCGGCCATGTCGAGGCCGATCACCACCGGCAGCGGCACCTTGATGCCGGGCATGCCCTTCACGGTGAACACGTCGTGGTAGTTGAACGAGGACGCGCCGACGCGGATGACCACATGGCCGGCGTCGGCGACGGGAACGGGATGATCGTCCACCACGACGAGATCGCTCACGTCGCCATGGGCCTTCAGAAGAAGGGCTTTCATGGTCTTGGGCATTGTCGCTTTCTCTGTCCGGCGCGTTTCGCGCTTGTCGTTGTCGTCGGTCTCTGGACCGCCTCTCCGCGTGGGAGACGGCGGCTCTCCTGCCCCGGTCTTGGCGCCGGGATCGGAGACCGCCGCGCCCTCAAACAGGGGGCGCGACGGCCGCGGGCGTCGTTCGGCGAAGGCTCGCCGTCACTTGATCGTCTTGGACGCCTCATAGGGGGCGGTGACGATGGCGGAGTCCGGCAGGTCGCCCTTTACGGCGCCGACGGACTTGAACACCTCGAACTCGGTCTTGAGCGAGGCCACGTCGGCCGGCTCCAGGCGCACGGCGTAGATGCCGTCCCACAGCGCCGCGTAGGCGCGGGCGTCCTCGTCCTTCATGTTGGCGGCGGCGACGAGCGCCTTGGCGACCGCCTCCTTGTCGGACTTGCCGAACTCGTAGGCCTTGCGCATGGCGACGACGACCTTGGCCGCGGCGTCCGGATTGGCCTTCAGCCAGTCGTTGCGGATCAGGCCGACGCCGAGCACGGGGGGCGCGTCCTGCTTGGTGATCTTGGCCCATTCCTCCCGGAAGGAGCCGATCTTGCGCAGCTTCGCGTCCTTCAGCAGGGCGATGGTGACGGTGCGCAGGGCGGCGGCGTCGATGTCCTTCTGGACCAGGAACTGGGCGAGGCGCGGGTCGGCGCCCGGCACCGCCTCGTACTCGCCGGGCTTGACGCCGTAGTTGGTGGCGAGAATGGCCGAGGTGATGGCGGCGGTGGCGCTGCCGGCCGGCGAGCCGCCGACCTTCTTGCCCTTCAGGTCGCCGAGGCTCTGGATGGGGCTGTCCTCCGGCACCACGAAGTCGAGCTCCGCGGCCTGGGTCGCGAGCACGATTGACAGCGGCAGGCCGTCGACCGCCACGCTGAAGGAGGCCGCAGCCGGCGCGCCGATGGCGAAGTCGATCGCGCCGGCGGCGAGCGCCTTGGTCGGCGCGTTCACGTCCGGGAAGGTGACGAACTCCGCGTCCAGCCCTTCCTTCTCGAAGAACTTGCCGCTCTGGAGCACGGCGCCGAAGCCGAGGCTGACCCCGGAGCTCCAGTAGCCGACGCGGATCTTCTCCGCATGCGCTGCGGGGGAGGCGACGAGCGCCGCGACGAGGGCGGCGGCGAGGACGGCGAGGCGCTTCACGACGGTTGGTCCCTTGAGTGCGAGGTCAGTCGATCTCGGCGCGCTTCTTCCAGCGGAAGAGGCGCGTTTCGAGCGGCTTGAGAACGAGGAATTCGAGCGCGAGCATCAGCGACACCAGCGTCAGCGTCCAGGCGAAGACCTGATCGGTCTGCACGAGGTCCGCCGCCTGGCGCAGGCGGTAGCCGACGCCGCTCGAGGCGCCCAGCGTCTCCGCCACAAGGCTGACGCGGGCGCCGAAGCCGAAGGCGAGCCGGGCGGAGGCGAAGAACAGCGGCAGGATGGTCGGCAGGTAGATCTTGGTGAGGATCTGCGCCCGCGACATGCGGAAGGCGCGGGCGAGCTCCACATAATCGGCGTTCACCGTCTTGGAGCCCTGCCACACCGTGGTCAGGATCAGCGGCATCGCCGTCATGAACACCACGAAGATCGTGGTCCAGTCGGACAGGCCGAACCAGATCAGCGCGAAGATCGCCCAGATGCTGGAGGAGACCGTGTTGATGACGGTCAGCAGCGGCTCGAAGAAGCGGCCAAGCGTCTCGCTCGCCCCGAGCAGCAGGCCGACGCCGACGCCGACCACGGTCGCGAGCGCGAAGCCGGTGACGACCCGCTGGAAGGTGACGCCGAGATCGCGCCAGAAGCCGGGCGAGGCCACCAGCGCGCTCCACGCCTCCCACACCCGCGCGGGGCCGGGCAGCACGAAGGCGGGGGCGCCGAGCGAGGCCACCTGCCACAGCGCCAGGAACAGCGCCAGAAGGCCGAGCCGCATCGCCACGGTCTTCAGCCACTGGCTGCGAACGGGACGTCGGCCCGGCTTGGGCGAACCGCCCATGACCACGGGCACGGAGGAGGGGGCGGCGGTCACGACTGCAGGCTCCGGCGCAGCAGGCGGGAGCGTTCGGCGATCTCCAGCGACAGCGGATCGCGCGGGTGGGGCAGCTCGATCACCTGCGTCTCCCGCACCCGGCCGGGCCGCGGCCGCAGCGTGACCACCTTGTCCGCCAGCACCACCGCCTCCTCCACGTCGTGGGTGACGAACACGATGGTCATGCCCATGAGGCCCGCGACCCGCAGCACCTCGTCGTGCATCTGGGAGCGGATGGAGGGGTCGAGCTTGGAGAACGGCTCGTCCATCAGCAGGATCGACGGCCGGGTGACGAGGCTGCGGGCGAGGGCGACGCGGCTGCGCATGCCGCCCGACAGCTCGTGGGGGTAGGCGTCGGCGAAGTCCGAAAGGCCGACCAGCGCCAGCGTCTCCGCCACCCGCGTCTTGCGCTCCGCGGCCGGGGCGCCCGCCGCTTCCAGCCCGAAGGCCACGTTCTGCGCGGCGGTGCGCCACGGCAGCAGGCGGTCGTCCTGGAACATGTAGGTCAGCGTGCGCCAGTCCCTGAAGGCCTTCGAGGGCGTCCCGTTCAGGAACACCTCGCCCCGGTCCGGCGGAACGAGCCCCGCGATGATGTTGAGCAGGGTGCTCTTGCCGCAGCCCGAGGCGCCGACGATCGCCACCACCGAGCGCTCCTCCACCTCGAGGTCGACCGACTGCAGCACGTGCAGGCTCTCGCCGTCGCGCTGCGGAAACCATTTGGAGACGGACTGCACCCGCACCGCGGAGCCCACGCGCCTCAGCCCTCCGACGCCGCGGACGGCGCGAGCGGCGCGTCGGCGAGCTTCAGGCTGGCGACCACCTTCTCCATGGTCATGTCCCGGAAGGTCTCCACATGGCGGCGCGCCACCCGCTCGGCCGCGTCGGCGTCGCCGGCGGACAGATGCTCGATCAGCAGCTCGTGGTCGTTCTCGATGTTGGGGCGCACGCCTTGAACGCCGAAGCCCAGCGCCACCAGCCGGGTCATCTCGTCCATGAGGCCGGACAGGGTGCGATGGAGGCGCTCGTTCCCCGAAGCGGCAGCGATCGCCATGTGGAAGCTGCGGTTCGCCTCCATGAAGAAATCGATCTGGTTGCCGACCTCGGCCGGCATCTGCCCGCGGCAGGCCCGCTCCAGCCGTTCGAGCTGGCCGCGGTTGACGCGGCCCGCGGCCTCCCGCGCGGCGAGCGGCTCCAGCGCGACGCGCAGGGTGAAGATCTCGTCCACGTCCTTCGCGGTGACGGGGGCGACACGGTAGCCGTGACGGGGGATGGAGGCGATCAGCCCGCCCTGCGTCAGGCGCTGCAGCGCGATTCGCAGGCTCGCCTTGCCGAGGCCGAACCGGTCGGTCAGCTCCGGCTCCGTCACCCGCGCGCCCGGCAGGATGCGGCAGGACACGATCTCCCGGCGGATCAGGTCATAGGCCTGATCGCCCTTGAGAGCCATGTCGTGCAGCGTGGCGCGGCTCGCCGCCGCGCTGCGGTTCCGGACCTCGTCCGTCATTGATCGTCCCACAAACATCTGGTGAGCAGCTTACGACGGCTCGTTGGGGTGCTCAATAGCGCGGGGCGTCTGCGCTCGCAACGATTAAATCATGTCATTCAATGGATTTTATGAAATTACTTGCCTCGGGCGTGTTCGCCGCGACGGCAACGAAAAAGGCCGCCCGGAGGGCGGCCTTTGAAACGCTTGGGAACGAGGCGTCGCGCGGATGATCAGCGCGAGTAGAACTCGACTACGAGGTTCGGCTCCATGTGGACCGGGTAGGGCACCTCGGTCAGGGCCGGCACGCGCACATAGGTCGCGCTCATCTTGTGGTGGTCGACCTCGATGTAGTCCGGCACGTCGCGCTCGCCCGACTGGGCGGCCTCGAGCACGATCACCAGCTGCTTGGAGGCGGGCTTCACCTCGATCACGTCGCCGACCTTCACGAGGTAGGACGGGATGTTCACGCGGCGGCCGTTCACCAGCACATGGCCGTGGTTCACGAACTGGCGGGCGGCGAACACGGTCGGCACGAACTTGGCGCGGTACACGACCGCGTCGAGGCGGCGCTCCAGCAGGCCGATCAGGTTCGCGGAGGTGTCGCCCTTGAGGCGGGTGGCTTCCGCGTAAACGCGGCGGAACTGCTTCTCGGAGATCGAGCCGTAGTAGCCCTTGAGCTTCTGCTTGGCGCGCAGCTGCACGCCGAAGTCGGACAGCTTGCCCTTGCGGCGCTGGCCGTGCTGGCCGGGGCCATACTCACGACGGTTGACCGGGGACTTCGGACGGCCCCAGATGTTTTCGCCGAGACGGCGGTCGATCTTGTACTTGGAAGCGTGGCGCTTCGACATCGCGTCCTCCTGGACTTCAGGTTGAGGAACGCGCCCTCCTGCTGCTCCCTCCGGGAGCCGACAGGCCCGATCGTCGCGAGAACGCCGGGCCGCGGGTGCGTATGAACGACGACGCGGGGCTTTCGGCCCCGCGCGACGTGGGGGCTCTCTAGAGAAAGAGGCCCGCAAAGTCAAACAGGCCACGGGTTCCGCCCGGCCCGACGCGACGCCGCAATCGCGGACGGCGGCGATTGCATATAGAGTGGAGCCGCTCGCGCTCCGCCTCCGACGCCGTCTCGCGGACGCCGGACGCGCCGCCCGAGGTGTGAGCCCGAGGACGTCACCCTCTCCGTCATGCCCGAGCCTGTCTCGGGCATCCACGACTTTAAGGGCGAGCGTCCGCCAAGAGGGAAGTCGTGGATGCCCGGCTTCGCCGGGCATGACGGCGGTGGCGGCGCGCGGGGGCGCGCCTGGATCGGATCGGCCTCACGGCCGTGGATAACAGCGTGCAAACTGGGGATGGCGGGCCAAAGGGGCGCAATCGCCGGCCGCGAACTTACATAACGAACGATCGCCTATCCTCGCCTGACCCCTTACCCGCAGGTCCGCCGCGCCCATGCGCTTCACGCCGTCCTTCCTCGATGAACTGCGCGACCGGATTCCGGTCTCGGAGGTGGTCGGCCAGCGGGTGAAGCTGAAGCGGCAGGGCCGGGAATACGCCGGGCTGTCGCCGTTCAATTCCGAAAAGACGCCGTCCTTCTTCGTCAACGACCAGAAGGGCTTCTACCACTGCTTCTCCTCGGGCCGGCACGGCGACGTGTTCAAGTTCCTGATGGAGACGGAGGGCGTCTCCTTCCCCGAGGCGGTGGAGCGGGTGGCGGAGCTCGCCGGCGTGCCCATGCCGAAGGAGAGCCCGGAGGAGCAGCGCCGGGAGCAGGCGCGCGCCAGCCTCATCGACGTCATGGACATGGCGGCCGCCTTCTTCGAGGCCGAGCTTCAGGCGCGGGGCGGCGCGGCGGCGCGGGGCTATCTCGCCGGGCGCGGGCTGTCGCCGCACACCCAAGGCGCGTTCCGCATGGGCTACGCCCCGAACGACCGCCACGCGCTGAAGAACCACCTGCGCAAGGCCGGCGTGCCGGTGGCGGACATGGTGGAGGCGGGGCTGCTCGTCTCCGGCGAGGACGTGGCGGAGCCGTTCGACCGGTTCCGGCACCGGGTGATGTTCCCGATCCACGACAGCCGCGGCCGGGTGATCGCCTTCGGCGGCCGCGCGCTGCAGGCGGACGTGCCGGCCAAATACCTGAATTCGCCCGAGACGCCGCTGTTCCACAAGGGCGCGACGCTGTTCAACCATCACCGCGCCAGAACGGCCGTCCACACGGCGGGCACGGTGGTGGCGGTCGAGGGTTATGTGGACGTGATCGCGCTGGCCGCGGCCGGCATCGCGCATGTGGTGGCGCCGCTCGGCACCGCGCTGACCCCGGAGCAGCTTGAGCTTCTGTGGAAGATGGCGCCCGAGCCGATCCTGTGTTTCGACGGCGACAAGGCCGGCCGCCGCGCCGGCTTCCGCGCCGTGGACGTGGCGCTGCCGCTGATCGCGCCCGGCCGCTCGCTGCGCTTCGCCTTCCTGCCCGAGGGCAAGGACCCGGACGATCTGGTGCGTTCCGAGGGCCGCGCGGCGGTGGAGGCGACGCTGGCCCAGGCCGCCCCCATGATCGACGTGCTGTGGGCGAAGGAGCTGGAGGCGGGGCCGACCGACACGCCCGAGCGCGCCGCCGCCTTCGAGCACCGCCTGCGCAATCAGATCGCCGCCATCCGCGACGAGACCGTCAAGCGGCACTATCAGTCCGCGGTGCAGGCCCGGCTTCAGGCCTTCGGCCGGCCGCAGGGCGGCGGCGGGCGCAATGGCGCTTTCGCCCGTTCCGGGGGAGGGCGGGGCCAGCGGTCGAACGGCCCCCGGCGCGGCGGTGGAGCGTCGGCGTCGTCGATGATGGACGGAGCGTCGCTGTCCGCCTCCGCGCTGCTGAAGCGCAGCGCGCTGGTCGGCGCGGGCGCCGGTCGGCCG
>NZ_JBHTMX010000074.1:0-13690 GCF_042679725.1 Methylopila musalis | reverse complement strand
ACGGACGGCGGACGATGGCCGCCTCGGCGCGGTCCTGCGCCGTGTGGCGTTGGCTGGCCTCGCCGCCGCCTCGCTCGCGGGCGTCGCGGTGTGGCGCGACGTGGGGCTGATCGATCGCGCCTTCGCCGATTACGCCACCCGGCCGGGCGAGCGCCTGTCCGCGCAGCTTCAGGACGGCACCCGGCTCCAGCTCGACGGCGACACCGCCATCCGCACGCAGTTCAGCGCCGCCGCCCGCGACGTGGTGGTGCTGCGCGGCCGCGTCTGGTTCGAGGTCTCGCCCGATTCCGCGCGGCCCTTCGTGGTCCATGCGGGGGATCTGGAGGCGCGGGCGCTCGGCACCGCCTTCGAGGTCGACGCGGTGGCGGGCAGCGTGGCGGTCGGCCACGGCCGGGTGCTGGCCGCCGCCCATGGCGATCGGCAGGCGCCGGTGGCGCTCGCGGCCGGCGAACGGCTGGAGCTCGGCGCGGACGGCCGTCTCGGGCCACGGGAGACCGGCGATCCCTCCACCCTGTTCGCCTGGCGGCGCGGCCTGCTGGTGCTGGACGCCGCTCCGCTCCGTGCGGTGGCCGGCGAACTCGGGCGCATGACCGCCGGGCGGGTGGTGTTCGCCGGCGCCGGCATCGCCGAGATGCGGCTGTCGGGCTCGTTCAGCGCCGACGAGCCCGAGGCGGTGCTCGCCGCCATGCGCTCGGCGCTCGGACTGAAGACCGCGACCGCGCCCGGTTTCGCCACCGTCATTTACCGCTGACTTTTTTTACGGGGTTGGCCGCGCTCGCCCGTTCTCTCAGATGGCCGTGTCGCGTGACGGGGAAGCTGGGCCAGCGATGAACGAGACGACGAGGGCGGCGCTGCTCGCATGCTGCGTGTCGACGGCCGTCGTCGCCTCGACGGTTCGGGCCGGCGCGGACGACGCGCGCGCGGCGATCCACGCGATCGACATCCCGTCGAAGCCGCTGCTCGCGGCGCTGGCCGATTTCACCCGCCTGACCGGCGTGCAGGTGGCGCGCCGGGGGGCGGAGCGGCTGCGGGTCCACAGCCGTGCGGTGTCGGGCCGGCTGTCGGCGGAGGACGCGCTGGCGCGGATGCTGGAGGGCTCGGGCTACGTCTACGCCTTCACCGATCCGCGCACTGCGGTGCTGAGCACCGCCGACGAGGCGAATGCGCCGGAGCCGCTTGCGGGCGACGCCACCGCGCTCGAGGAGATCGCCGTCACCGGCGAGGCCCACGCCGAGCCGCCCGTGGCCGCGCCCGGCGCCTTCACGGTGAGCGCCGCCGACATCGCGCGCAAGAATCCCCAGAGCCTCGGCGACCTGTTCGGCGGCGAGCCCGGCGTGCAGGTGGGCTCCTCCATTCCGCTGTCCCAGAAGGTCTATGTGCGCGGCCTCGAGGAGACCAATCTCGCGGTCACGATCGACGGCGCGGCCCAGAACAACAAGGTGTTCCACCACAACGCCACCACCTATGTGGATCCCGGCCTGCTGAAGCAGGCGCGGGTCGATCCGGGCGCGGCGCCGGCCGACGCGGGCTTCGGCGCGCTCGCGGGCTCCATCGCCTACGAGACCAAGGACGTCGCCGATTTCCTCGGCCACGACGCCGACGGCCATGGCGGGGCCGCGAAGGCCACCTTCAACGCCAACGGCGCCACGTTCGGCCGCTCCGTCACCGCCTTCGCCAAGCGGCAGGGCTTCGAGGCGCTCGGCTATCTCAACTGGGCGCAGGGCGGCGACTACGACAACGGCCGCGGCGACCGGGTGCGCGGCACCGAGACCAATCTCGTCAGCGGCCTCGCCAAGCTCGGCTACGAGAGCGGCGAGGGCCACCGCTTCGAGCTGAGCCACGACCACGTCTATGACGACGCCATCCGCCCGTTCCGCGCCAACGCCACGAAAGTGGACCGCGAGCTGCCGCCGACCGAGATCCCCGAGCCGGACGTGCGCCCCTACCGCTACCAGCGGCAGAACACGGTGCTGAACTACAGCCGCACGGCGCCGGACGGCTGGCTCGACCCCAAGGTCGTGCTGGCCTACGGCGCCGCCAAGGTGAAGGTGCCGACCTATGCGCGGGTTCCGGGCATGGGCTTCGTCTACAGCCGCGACAGCGCCGGCCTCACCACCACGCTGAACGGCCGGGCCGAGAACGCCTTCGCGTTCTCGCTGGGCTCGGTCACCGCCGGCGTCAGCTTCCGCCACGACGCGGCGCGGCTGAGGGACCCGATCGACGGCTCGGGCGAGCGCATGACCACCATGGGGGCCTATGCGCAGGCGCGCCTTCAGCCGGTGGAGCGGTTGCGCCTCAGCTTCGGCGGCCGGCTGGACCAGCAGTGGTTCCGGGGCGCGAACGATACCACGGGCGCCCGCGTGCGCCACGGCGGCGCGAGCGGCAACGCCTCGGGCGAGTACGACCTGATCCCGAACCTCCTGACAGCCAAGGCCGGTTACTCCCATGTCTGGGGCGGCGTGACGCTGGCCGAGACCTTCATCATGAACCCGGCCTGGGTCTATGACGACGGCGCGGGCGGGCGGCTGCGCGCCACGGTGGCCGACAACGCGTCCGTGGGGCTCGCGCTCAAGCACGGCGGCGTCCGGCTGGACGGCTCGCTGTTCCGCACCCGCATCGACAACGCCCGCAACGCCAAATATCTGGCGACCTATCACGACCCCTACAGCGGAGCGGCGGTCCCCGGAGCGGTCTGGGCGCCCCGCGTGGAGACCCGCGGCTTCGATCTCGGCGCGACGTATGAATGGGAGACCGGCTTCGTGCGCGTGCGCTACGCCCATGTGGCCGTGTCCCTGAACGGCCGCCCCGCGGACACCGACACCGGCAACTACATCGCGACCCCGGTCGGCGGCGTCGTGACGCTCGCCGCGGCCCACACCTTCACGGACTGGAACCTGACCGTCGGCGGCGACGTGGAGATCACGCCGGCCTACCGGCGGACGGCGATCGATCCGAAGACGCTCGGCGCCGCCGGCGGCCCCAGCCGCTACCGGCCCTATCCGGCCTATGAGATCGTCAACGTCTTCGTCGAGCACCGGCCGAAGGGAAGGTACGAGACCACGCTCAGGCTCGACCTGCGGAACGTGTTCAACGAGACCTACGCCCGGCGCGCCTCCTACGGCAGCGAGTTCGCCAACGTCACGCCCTTGTTCGAGCCCGGCCGCGCGCTGCTCGCCACCGCGCAGGTGCGGTTCTGACGCATGAGCCGTTTCGCGCCGCCCTGTCACATGCCCCCCGTGGGGGCCGCCCGAAGGAGCCCGCCATGGCCGTTTCCGCTTCCGCCCGCACGCCGACCGCCCACGCCGCGCGCTATCTGGCGCAGCTCTGCAGCCACTGGAGCCACAAGCTCACGGTGGAGAAGGACGGCGACACCGCCCGGATCGTGCTGCTGAACGACGCGGTGGTGCGGCTCGCCGCGGAGCCGGACGCGCTCGACATCGCCATCGACGCCGCGTCGGCGGAGGATCTGGAGGCGGCCATGGACGTGGTCGTCCGCCACATCGACCGCTTCGGCTTCCGCGAGGCCCCGCTGTCTTACCCCTGGCGCTGAACGCCCGTCGCGCTGGCTTCTTTTAAGCGGTGAGCCCCCTCACCCGGAGGTCCGCTGGACCTCCGACCTCTCCCCGCCGGGGAGAGGTGACGAGGCGGCGCCGTCTTCGCTTATCCGGGCAAACGCGCGACGCCCGGAACGGGGCTCTTCACCTCTCCCCGGCGGGGAGAGGTCGGCGCAAAGCGCCGGGTGAGGGGGAGGCGGACCGCAAGGTCCGCCTCGAACGGCCCCCGAGCCGCCCCCCTCAGGGCAGGCGCAGAGCGGTCAGCTTGCCTTCTTTGGACTGGGGCACGTAGGCGACGCCCTTGCCGGCGTCGTAGGCGAGGTCCGCCGTGCCGGGCGGGAAGCTCGCCACGATGGCGAACGAGCCGTCGGAGGCGATGCGGTAGACCGGGCCGCGGCCGTAGTCGCTGGCGAGATAGGCCCCGCCGCCGAGCGCCGCGAGCCCGTCGAGGAAGCCCACCGGGCGGCCGTCGCCGAGGTCGCTCACCGCCTTCGAGCCCAGATTCACGGCGACCAGATTGGCGGGCGCGCCGCCGTCGCCGTCCTTCGGCAGCCGGCCGATGGCGGCCACCACCAGCCGCCCGTTCTCGACGAGCAGGCCGTTCGGCCCCTTGAGGCCCTCGTGGCTAAGCCAGGGCGAGAAGCGTCCGTCCGCCAGAACCCAGAGCGTGTTGGTGGCGGTGTCGGACACGAACACCCGCCCGTCGGGCGCGGCGACCGCGTCGTTCAGGAACACCGCGCCCTCGGCCTTGTGTCGGGTCGTTACTTCGCCCTTGGCGATGTCGATCTCCACCAGCTCGTCGATGTCGGCGACGAAGAGCCGGCCCTCGACCCGCGCCAGGCCCTTGGGCGCGTTCAGCCCCTTGATCCATTCGGCGTCGATCAGCTTGCCGTCCGGCGACACCTTGGCGATGAAGCCGACGCCGTCCTTGGCGCGGAAGTCGCCGGCCACCTGCGAGACGTAGAGCACGTTCGCCTCGGCGTGGGGCAGCACTGATTCCGGCTCTTTCAGCCCGCTCACCTCCCACAGCGGCGTGCGGTCGGCGGCGTGGGCGGCAGGCGCGGTGAGGACCGACAGGGCGGCGAGGCTGGCGGCGAGGGTGATGCGCATGGGGGATGAGGCTCCGTTCTGGCGCGGCGGTTCGAGGCCAGTACATGGAGCGGGAGCGGGCCGTGTCCGCCCCGCCGCCGGTCACGGCGGGGCGAGCGCATGTGCGCTTCAGCAGATCTCAGCTGGGCGACCTCAGTTGGCGTGCGCCTTGGTGGCGGCGGCGACCGCAAAGGCGGCCACGTTGAGACCGATGGCGTAGGTGGTCAGCAGCTTGAACGGCTTCAGCCGCTCCGCGATCTTCTCCGGCGCGCCGGTGAAGGCGCCCGCCAGCAGCAGCAGCCAGATCACGGGCAGCCAGTCCAGCACATAGCGCTGCACGTTCTGCTGGGAGAAGCCGTTGGAGTGGTAGAACAGCGTGACGCCGCAGATGGCGCCCGCGACCAACAGGCCGATGACGAGCTTGGCGTCGGCGCGGGCGTAGAAGGCGTAGAGCACGAACGGGCTCGCGGCGAGGATCGAGGTGCCGCTGCCGTCCATGCGCAGCATCTCGGTCATGTAGGGCCCGCCGAACTCGATGTGGAAGCCCTGCAGGAACATGTAGGCCACGTTGAAGACCAGATAGTCCTTCGCGAACAGGCCGATGTCGAGAATGCGGTTGGTGATGAAGTTGCGGTCTTCCGGCTTGGGGAAGTCGCCGATGAACCGGTAGCCGGTCTCCAGCGGCGCGCCGAAGCGGAGCCAGTTGTAGAGGCAGTAAGCGGCGATCGCGATCAGGATCGGGACGGCGATCTTGAGCGCGTCGGCGATGGTCTCGCGGTCGAAGGCGATCAGCCTGGCGTCCTTCGGGCGCGACAGCGCGAAGGCGAAGGGCGCGAGCAGCAGCGCCATCTGCCGGGACAGGAAGGCGAGGCCGAGCAGCGCGCCCGCGAGCCACAGCCGCCGTTCGAGGCTCGCCAGCAGCGCGATGCTGACCAGCGTCAGCCCCACCGACTGGGCGAAGAACCACACCCCGTCCGAGCGCAGCGCCACGAAGATCGCGGGCGTGCCGAACAGGAAGGCGAGGGCGGCCCAGAGCCGCGCCTCGGCGGAGAGCCCGAGCCGGACCGCGATGGCGTTCCACGTCAGGCCCGTGATGGCGAACAGCAGCGCGCCCAGCACCAGGAAGCCCGGCGCGTCCGGCCCGGCGAGCGCCACCAGCGGCGTCGCCACCAGCGCCGGCACCGGCGGGAAGATCACATAGGTGCGGCCCTCGAAGGCGGCGCAGTCGGCGTCGAAGCAGCGCGGGCTGTCGAAGCGGCCGTGCAGGAAGGCGTCCGCCAGCAGCGCGTAGGAGTTTGCGCCGCCGTGGTCCTGGAGGATGCGGAAGGCGAGCGCCGCCAGCAGCAGCGCGGCGAGGCCGAGCGCGAGGGCCGTCACGACGGTCCAGCGGTCGAAACGGAAGCCCGCGACGTGAAGGCGCGGGGCGGTGGAGACGGTCATGTCGGCTCGTCCGGGCACGGGATCGGTCCCGGAAGGATGCCACGAAGTCTTTGGCGAAAGGCTAACGGCGCTGTAGTCTGGCGCATGGTCCGGACACGTCCGGGCGCAAGGCGCGTCGTCGCGGACAGGCTCCGATCAAGAGGGCCGGCGCGGGACGTGGCGGTGGGGGGACGACCAGGATGGCGCCGGCGCTCGATTGGAGCGCGCGGCGGCTTTGGCGTGGACGTGTGACGTTTTTTGGGGGGATGTGCGATGCCGGATGTGTCGCCTGCGGGCGAGAAGGTGGCGATCGTCGCGATCGTCCGGAACGAGGCGCGCCACGTTCTGGAATGGGTCGCCCATCACCGGCGTCTCGGGGCCGCCGAGATCCTGATCTACGACAACGAGAGCACGGACGGCACGCCGGCGCTGCTGGAGGGCCTCGCGGAGATCGGCGCGATCCGCGCCGGGACGGTGCTCGACGCCGACTGCGTCAAGCACGCCCCCACCATCGAGGCCTACCGGCGCGGCGTGGCCGAGAGCCGGGCCGAGTGGGTGCTGTTCTGCGATCTCGACGAATTCGTCCATCTGGAGGACGGCCTGTCGCTGGACGCCTTCGTGGCGCGGTTCGATCCGTCGGTCGGCGTGGTGGTTCTGAACCGCCGCGCCTTCGGCTCGTCGGGCCAGCGCGCCTATGTGGACGCGCCGGTGACCGAGCGCTTTCGCCGCGGCGCGGCCCCCCGCCACGACGCCAATTTCTGGGTGAAGTCGCTCGCCCGCCGCAGCCTGCACAGCCGGCCAGGTGTGCATGTGGCCTACACGCGCGGCCATTACGTGCACGCGGACGGCTCCCCCTTCGCGGCCGACGTCCGTCCCGACGGCAAGGAGAGCAAGAGCCGCAGCGCCCGGATCGTGCACGCCCCCGCAGCCCTCGCCTATTTCGGCGCCCGGTCGCGGGCCGAGTTCGACGACCACACCCAGCGGGGCAATCTCGGCCACAAGCTGGCGCCGGGCGCCAAGCGGCCGCCGCTCGCGGACGCGGAGGCGCGCTGGGCCCTCAACGACGTGAACGACGAGCCGATCGACTGGTTCACGCCCTCCGCCCCGCAGCTCCGGGCCGAAATCCGCACGCTTCGGACGGCGCTCGACGCCCGCTCGGCCAAGGCCCCGCGCGGCCGCGGCCTTCTGGGGCGGCTGCTGGCGCGGGCCTGACGCGCGCTTTAAGACGGCCTTAACCACTGAGGCCGCCCCGGCCCCATTTTCGTCACGCCATCATCAGGAATCGCCGGCACTCTCGGTTGTTGAGGGACGGCGCGTCGCGATCGGTCGCGGCGCGCGCAACCAGAACGAGGAGCGCCGATGGCGACCGTAACGCTCAGCGACGATATCGTGGACGGGTTCCGGCTCGTGAACATGTTCGACCCGGACGCCGCCTTCGACTACGGCACGTCCACCCGGACCTCGCTGGTGAGCGACGACGGCTATCGCCTCACGCTCGCGGGCCGGAACTTCGCCTATGACTCGTCGAACGCTCCGGTCGACGGGCTGATCACGGACATCGTCCTCCACGATCCGAACGGCGACCTCGTGGCGCGCTACGACAATCTGTCCTACTCGCTCGAGGACTACTACGACACCGTCGCGATCGACGGTCGTCCCGACCTGTTCATCGCCGACCTGCTGCGCGGGCGCGACACGATCAACGGCGGCCTCGCGAACGACAGGCTCTCAGGCTACGCCGGCGACGACATCATCCGCGGCGACGCGGGCGACGACATCATCGACGGCGGCTCCGGCAACGATTCGCTGAGCGGCGGAACCGGCCGCGACACCATCTATGGCGACATCGGCAACGACCGCATCTATGGCGGCGACGGCGCGGACAAGCTCTATGGCGAGGCCGGCCACGACACGATCGACGGCGGCTTCGGCGCCGACCGCATCGAGGGCGGCTCGGGCAACGACAAGCTGCTCGGCGGCGCGGACAACGATTACATCGGCGGCGGCTCGGGCAATGACCGGCTGGAAGGTGGGTCGGGCAACGATCGCCTGTTCGGCGACGACGGCGCCGATGTCCTGATCGGCGGCAGCGGCCGCGACCAGCTCACCGGCGGCGCGGGCGTCGACGCCTTCCGCTGGTACTCCGCGGCCGAGGGCGGCGACCGGGTGCTCGACTTCACCCGCGGCGTCGATCTGCTGCAGTTCGCCGCCGACGGCTTCACCAACCTGACGGACGACTTTGATCTGGTGGTCGGCCGCGGCGCGGACCCGGTCTCCCGCAACGCCACCTTCCTGTTCGACACCGAAAACCACGGCCTCTACTACGACGCTGACGGCTTCGGCTCGGGCGGCGAGCGCTTCATCGCCTATCTCGACGGCGTGTCGAGCCTGTCGCGGAGCGACTTCGACATCGCCTGACCGCGGCGCTAGACTGGATCGGCGGAGCACGCGCCTGCTCCGCCGATCCCGCGTCCGGGCGGACGCCCAGCAGCCGATCGGTCATGCGTCTGTTTCCGGTTCTCGCAAGCCTCCTGTGCCTGACGGTTCTCGGCGCGTCCGCCGTCCGGGCGGAGCCTCAGGCCGAGACGCCCGCTCCTGCGGACGCCGCGCCTCCGGCGGAGACGACCGCGCCCGACGAGGCCGCGATCCGGCGGCTGATCGTGGCCGCCGCCGCCGAGCACGGCGTGCCCTCCGAACTCGCCGAGGCGGTGGCCGAGGTCGAGAGCGGGTTCAACCCCAAGGCGGTGGGCGGCGTCGGCGAGATCGGCCTGATGCAGGTGCTGCCGTCCACGGCGCAGATGCTCGGCTACCGCGGCGCGCTTCCCGGCCTGTTCGATCCCGGCGTCAATGTGGGCTACGGCGTGCGCTATCTGGCGCAGGCGTGGCGGCTGACGGGGCAGGACATCTGCGGCACGGTCATGAAGTACCGCGCCGGCCATGGCGAGACCCGCTACTCCCACCTTTCCGTCGCCTATTGCGTGCGCGTGCGCGCCATCCTCGCCGCCCGCGGCTATCCCGTGACCGGCGCGGTTCCGGTCGCGACCTTCGGCGCGCCGGGGGGCGTGGGCGCGCGGGCGCTGCCGGGCGCCCGGCGGCTCGCCAACGGACGGGTGCGGATGCGGTTCAACTGGAAGGCGGTGGACGCGCGGCGCAAGACGCTCGACCGCGCCGGCTCCGCCGGGCTGACCATCGCCAATTAAGTTTGTCGCTGTTTGCCTGCGTATGACATGGCCCGCGCGGGTTTTCGCGCTGGACGCACGGCGTGCCGCGCGTCATGACCATGGTTGGGAAAGTGGAATCCCGGATGCCGCATTTCGCGGCGGGATCCTTGGCGCGGCCCGGCGTCGTGAGGCGGCGATGGCGGACACCCAGACGGACAGGCGAGCGGGGCGGAACGAGATTCTGCTGCTGGCGCTCGGCTTCGGCGCGCTGGCGGTGGTCGGCGGCTCGTCCATCTGGGTCGCGCAGCGCAACGCCGTGTTCAACCGGCAGGTGGCGGACACGCTGGAGTTCCGCTCCGACGTGCGCCGCCTGCTCGACATCGCCCAGGACGCCGAGACCGGGCAGCGCGGCTACCTGCTCACCCGCCGGGAAAGCTATCTGCGCCCCTACGACCTCTCGGTGCCCCGGCGCGACGCGCAGGTGGCGGCGCTCCGGGCGCGGGCGGCGACGGAGTCCCAGCGCGACGACGTGGAGACGCTGATCCGCTCGCTCGACGCGAAGCTCGCCGAACTGGCGCACACCGTGGAGCTGAGCAAGGCGGGGCGCTGGGACGAGGCGCTCGAGGTGGTGCGCGGCGACAGCGGCCGCGACGCCATGGACCTGATGCGCAGCCTGTCGAACAAGATGGTCGAGGTCGAGACCAGGCGGTTCGAGGAGAGCTTCGCCTATGCGGGCTGGCTGGCGCAGCTCCAGCTTGTGGTGGTCACCATCGGCCTGCTGCTGGCGGCGGCGCTCGCGCTGGTGGCGCAGCTGCTGGTGCGCCGGCAGGGCCGGGCGATCGAGCAGGCCCATGCGGAGCTCGCCGAGGTCAACGCCGGGCTCGAGCGCGCGGTGGACGAGCGCACCGCGGAGCTCGTGAGCGCCAACGAGGAGATCCAGCGCTTCGCCTACATCGTCAGCCACGATCTGCGGGCGCCGCTCGTCAACGTGATGGGCTTCACCTCCGAGCTCGACGCCGCGGGCAAGACTCTCAAGAGCCAGATCGACAAGGTGGCGGAGCGGGCGCCGGACCTGCTGGACGCGGACGCGCGGCTTGCGGTGAACGAGGACCTGCCGGAGGCGATCGGCTTCATCCGCACCTCCACCGCCAAGATGGACCGGCTGATCAACGCCATCCTGCGGCTGTCGCGCGAAGGCCGCCGGGTCATCACGCCCGAGGCGGTGAAGGTGGACGAGATGGTGGTCGCCATCGCCCGCACCCTCCACCAGCAGACCGAGGCCGCCAACGCTCGCATCACCGCCGCCCCCGGCCTGCCGACGCTCGTCACCGACCGCATGTCGTTCGAGCAGATCCTGCAGAACCTGATCGAGAACGCGGTGAAGTATCTCGACCGCTCCCGCCCCGGCGCCATCGTGGTGCGCGGCCAGCGTCTCGGGCCGCAGGTGCAGTACGCGATCGAGGACAACGGCCGCGGCATCGACCCGCGGGATCATGAGCGGGTGTTCGAGCTGTTCCGCCGCGCCGGTGCGCAGGACCAGCCGGGCGAGGGCCTCGGCCTCGCCTTCGTGCGGGCGAGCGTCCGGCGGCTCGGGGGCACGATCCGGCTCGAATCCGAGCCCGGAAAGGGCTCGACCTTCTTCCTCACCTTTCCGGCGGTCTACCGCCCGCAGCAGAACGAGGCCTCGTGACCATGCCCAACAACCAGCGTCCGGTCGTGATCGTCATGATCGAGGACGACGAGGGCCATGCGCGCCTGATCGAGAAGAACGTGCGCCGCGCCGGCGTGAACAACGAGATCCGCCATTTCGCGGACGGCACCTCGGCGCTGGCCTTCCTCCAGTCCGACGTCTCCGCGGCCGGCCCGCTGCTGATCCTGCTGGACCTCAACCTGCCGGACATGACCGGAATCGACATTCTCGGCGTGATCAAGAAGCATGAGCGGCTGAAGCGGGCGCCGGTCGTGGTGCTCACCACCACCGACGACAAGGTCGAAATCCAGCGCTGCTACGATCTCGGCTGCAACGTCTACATCACCAAGCCCGTGGACTACGACACCTTCGCCACCGCCATCCGCCAGCTCGGCCTGTTCATCTCCGTCATGCAGGTGCCCGACGCATGAGGCCATCGTCCGCGCCGGACACCGCGCCGCGCGCCATCCTCTACATCGACGACGACGAAGGCCTGCGCCGCCTGGTGGCGAAGGACCTCGCGCGCGCCGGGTACGAGGTGACCGCGGTCGCGACCTGCGCGGAGGCGCTGGACCAGCTCGCGGCGCGCCCCTTCGGCGCCATCGCGCTCGACCATTACCTCGCCGGCGAGACCGGCCTCGACATCCTGCCCGCGATCGGCGCGCTGCCGGAGGCGCCGCCGGTGGTCTACGTCACCGGCTCGGACGAGAGCCGCATCGCCATCGCCGCGCTGAAGGCGGGCGCGATCGACTACGTCATCAAGGACGTGGGCGGCGAGTTCCTGGCGCTGCTGCGCGCCGCCGTGGCCCAAGCCATCCAGCATGTGGAGATGCGCCGGCAGAAGGAAGCCGCCGAGCGCGCCGTGGTGGAGGCGCGGGACCGGGCCGAGACCCTGCTGCGCGAGGTGAACCACCGGGTGGGCAACAGCCTGCAGCTCGTCTCCGCCTTCGTGCACCTGCAGGCGAGCGCGCTGCCCGACGGCCCGGCGCGGGACATGCTGCGGGAGACCGAGGCCCGCATCGTCGCCATCGCCCAGATCCATCGCCGGCTCTACACCTCCGACGACGTGCGCAACGTGGACATGGACGAGTATCTGCGCGGCCTCGCGGAGGAGCTTCAGAGCTCGCTCAGCACCGCGGATCGCCCGCACCGGGTGATCGTGTGGGCGGAGCCGGTGAAGGTCGCCACCGATTGCGCGGTGTCGCTCGGCGTCATCGTCACCGAGCTGGTGACCAACGCCTTCAAATACGCCTACGCCCCCGGCGTGGAGGGCGAGGTGCGCATCCGCCTCGTGCAGAAGGGCGCGCTGCTGTCGCTCGCGGTGGAGGACGACGGCGTGGGCTTCGCCGAGGATTCGGCTCCCACCGGCACCGGCCTCGGCAAGAAGATCGTGCGCACCATGGCGGCCGCCATCCGCTCGCAGATGGAGCGCGACCCGACCCATCCGGGCACGCGCATCGTGGTCAGCTTCTCAGCCTGAGACGCCGTTCTGCGCGTCACGGCGTCCGCGTCTCCACCACCACGGTGGCGGTGAGGCCGGCGGTCAGCCGCAGGTCGGCCGGAGGCGCGTCGAGGCGAATGCGCACCGGCACCCGCTGGGCGAGCCGCACCCAGGCGAAGCTCGGATTGATGTTGGCGATCAGGTCGTCGCCGGCGACGTTGTCCCGGTCGGCGATGGCGCGGGCGACGCTCTCCACGTGGCCGCCGAGATCCTCCGGGTGGCCCATGAGCCGCACCACGGCCCGGTCGCCCTCGCGGATCAGCCGCAGCTTGGTCTCCTCGAAATAGCCGGCCACGTAGAAGCTGTCGCTGTCCACCAGCGCGATCACCGGCTTGCCGGCGGTAACGTAGTCGCCGGGGCGCAGCAGCAGGTTGGAGACGTAGCCGTTCACCGGCGCGCGCACCTCCGTGCGGGCGAGGTTCAGCTCCGCCGTCCGGCGCTCCGCCACCGCCTGGCCGAGCGCCGCGTCCGCCGCCGCCACTGCGGCGCGGGCCTGTTCGCGGGTCTCCTCCGACACGGCGCTGGAGGTGAGGCGCTCCCGGCGCTCGGACTCCCGCCGGCGCTGCTCCAGATCGCTGGCGCGGCCGGCCTCCACCGCGCGGGCGAGTTCGAGCGCGAGCGCGTAGCGCTCCCGGTCCACCACAAACAGCACGTCGCCGCGCCGGACCTGCTGGTTGTCGCGCACTTTGAGTTCCGAGACCTGCCCCGCCACGTCCGGCGCCAGCCGCACGATGTCGGCGCGCAGGCGCCCGTCCCGGGTCCAGGGCTCGTAGACGTAGGAGCGCCACAGCCACGTTCCCGCCAGCGCGGCGGCGGCGAGCGCCAGCAGCGTGAAGGCGACCCGAAGCCCGCTCGTCAGCGACGGCATGATGCCGGTCTCCTCATGACAGCACGGCCCACACGCCCGCGAGCGTGATCACGTAGACCGCAAGATTGAACAGGGCCGGCCGCCACACCAGCCGGTAGAAGCCGAGGCGCTCCAGCGCCATCCGCAGCGGCCGCCAGAGCGCGAAGGCGACGGCGAGGTGCAGCAGCAGCGGCGGGGCGTAGACGCCGAACAGGTCGAGCTCCTTGATCACGCGACGCCTCCCACCGGCGCCGGCGCGCCGAACAGGCCCGGATGCCGGGCGAGCGCGCCGCGCAGCGCGACGATCCAGAGCGGAAGCTCGTCCACGTCGCTCCGGTCGGCGAGGCGCGGATCAAGCGCTGCGGCGAGCGCCGCGTCGAGCCGGTCCAGCGGCGGGGCCGAGGCCTCGCCCCGGGCGAGCCGGCGGAA
>NZ_JBHTMX010000073.1:0-13772 GCF_042679725.1 Methylopila musalis | reverse complement strand
GTCGCCTCGACCCCGGTCCCGGCGCCGGTCGTCCCCGCGCCGGTCGCCCCGGCTCCTGTCGCCGCGCCGGTCCGCCGGGCGGTTCCGGGCGGTTACGAGCTGCCGCCGCTGGAGCTGCTGGCGCTGCCGCCGGCGACCGAGCCCACCTTCGAGCAGTCCGAGGAGTTTCTGGAGAAGAACTCGGTCAAGCTGCAGCAGACGCTGAACGACTTCGGCGTGCGCGGCGAGATCATCGACGCCAATCCCGGCCCCGTGGTCACGCTCTATGAGCTGGAGCCCGCGCCCGGCACCAAGTCGAGCCGCGTCATCGCGGTCGCCCCCGACATCGCCCGCTCCATGAGCGCGGTGTCGGCCCGCGTGGCCGTGGTGGAGGGCCGCAACGTCATCGGCATCGAGCTTCCGAACGCCCGGCGCGAGACGGTCTATCTGCGCGAGCTGCTGGAGACGCCGGAGTTCGGCGAGACCAAGCACAAGCTCGCGGTCGGCCTCGGCAAGACCATCGGCGGCGAGCCGGTGATCGCCGATCTCGCCCGCATGCCGCATCTGCTGGTGGCCGGCACCACCGGCTCGGGCAAGTCGGTCGCCATCAACACCATGATCCTCAGCCTGCTCTACATGCACTCGCCCGAGAAGTGCCGGCTGATCATGGTGGACCCCAAGATGCTGGAGCTCTCGGTCTATGAGGGCATCCCGCACCTGCTGACGCCGGTCGTCACCGATCCGAAGAAGGCCGTCATCGCGCTCAAATGGGCCGTGCGCGAGATGGAGGACCGCTATCGCAAGATGGCGAAGCTCGGCGTGCGCAACATCGACGGCTTCAACGCCCGCGCGGCGGAAGCGCTCGCGGCCGGCGAGACCGTGACGCGCCTCGTCCAGACCGGGTTCGACCGCGAGACCGGCGAGGCGATCCACGCCGAAGAGGCGCTCGACCTCAGCCCGCTGCCCTACATCGTCATCATCGTCGACGAGATGGCCGACCTGATGATGGTGGCCGGCAAGGAGATCGAGGGCGCGATCCAGCGTCTCGCCCAGATGGCGCGCGCCGCCGGCATCCACCTCATCATGGCGACCCAGCGGCCGTCGGTGGACGTGATCACCGGCACCATCAAGGCCAACTTCCCGACCCGGATCTCGTTCCAGGTGACGTCGAAGATCGACAGCCGCACCATTCTCGGCGAGATGGGCGCCGAACAGCTGCTCGGCCAGGGCGACATGCTGCACATGGCCGGCGGCGGCCGCATCACCCGCGTCCACGGCCCCTTCGTCTCCGACGCGGAGGTGGAGAAGGTCGTCGACCATCTGAAGCTGCAGGGCCGCCCGGAATATCTCGACGAGGTGACGGCCGACGAGGAGGAGCTCGCCGCGGGCCCCGACGCGGACGAGACCGGCGCAGACACGGCGGTGTTCGACCAGAGCGAGTTCTCGGAAGATTCCGGCGATCTCTACGAGCAGGCGGTGGCCGTGGTGCTGCGCGACCGCAAGGCCTCCACCTCCTACATCCAGCGCCGTCTGCAGATCGGCTACAACCGCGCCGCCTCGCTGATGGAGCGGATGGAGAAAGAAGGCATCGTCGGCGCCGCCAACCACGCCGGCAAGCGCGAAATCTACCGCGGCGCGTGACGCCGCGGGACGTCACAGCCTGCCCGGACATCCGCAAACCGTCATGCCCGAGCTTGTCTCGGGCATCCACGACTTGAGCGTTCAGGCGTCTGTGTCGTCAAAGTCGTGGATACCCGGCTTCGCCGGGCATGACGGGGGTTTCAGGCGCGCGTTGCGGCGATGTTCAACGGGTGTTCAGACGTTCCATTGAAAAGGGCGCGCCGCGGAGATGCGGTGCGCCCTTTTTGTTTTCAGACCACGAACCGGACCACGCTTACGGCGTCAGGACGGCCGTCGCTCCCGCTCGGAATCCTAAGCGGCGACAGAGCTTACTTGCCGTCTTCGGCGAGCGTATGCGCCACGATCGCGTTGGCGTGGCCGTGCCCCAGCCCATGCTGCTGCTTCAGCAGGGCGACGAGCTCCATATGCCTGGCGGGGAGCGCCGCGCGGACGATCTCCTTCCAGTGTGAGATCGGGCGGCCATACGTCTTCTCGATGGACGGGAAATACGAGGCCGGGCCTTTGACCTTGTCTTCGCTCATGTGATCCAAGCCCTCACAACTCATGAGACTGCGTCGACAGTCATGCCCGAGCGTGGCGTTCGGACATCCACGATGTGAAACGGCGCGACCGCCTGACGCCCGACCGGCCCCGTCCCGCGGCCGATCAGGCCGCCGCCTTCGCGGGGCCGGCGAAACGCCCGTAGAAGGTCTCGCCCGTGTCGGCGAGATCGAGCAGCAGGCTGTTCGGCGCGAACCGGGAGCCGTGCTTCGCCTCCAGCGCCTGCGCCTTGGCGACGAAGGCTTTGGCGCCCATGCCGTCGATCCAGCTCAGCGGGCCGCCGGTGAAGGGCGCGAAGCCGAAGCCGAGAATGGCGCCCACATCCGCCTCGCGCATGTCGGAAATGACGCCCTCCTCCACCGTGCGCGCGGCTTCCAGCGCCTGGGCGACGAGGAAGCGGTCGCGCAGTTCGGCCACGTCGATGGCGTCCGGGTCGAGCTTGGCTTCGACCACATCGGCGAGGCCCGGCCACAGGCTCTTCTTGCCGGCGTCGGGATAGTCGTAGAAGCCCTTGCCGTTCTTGCGGCCGAGCCGGCCTTCCGTCTCCACCAGACGGCGCAGCAGCGCCTCCTGCGCGGGGTTCACCGCCTGCTCGCCGAGCTGGGCCTTGGTGGCGTTGAGGATCTTCAGCCCGAGATCGAGCGCCACCTCGTCGTTGAGCGACAGCGGCCCCACCGGCATGCCGGCCTGGCGCGCCACGTTCTCGATCATGGCCGCGGGCACGCCCTCGGTCAGCATCAGATGGCCTTCGAGCATGTAGGCGATGACGCAGCGGTTCGCGAAGAAGCCGCGGCTGTCCTTGACCACGATCGGCGTTTTGCGGATCGCCGCCACATAGTCGAGCGCGACTGCGAGCGCCTCGTCGCCAGTCTTCTCGCCCTCGATCACCTCCACCAGCATCATCTTCTCGACCGGCGAGAAGAAATGGATGCCGACGAAGCGTTCGGGGCGCTTTGCATGTTTGGCGAGGCCTGAGATCGGCAGGGTCGAGGTGTTGGAGGCGAAGATCGCCTCCGGCTTCAGCGCGGCCTCAACCTTGGCGATGACCTCGGCCTTCACCTTCGGGTCCTCGAAAACCGCCTCGATCACCAGATCGCAGTCGCCGAGCGCGCCGTAGTCGTCGGTCGCGGTGATGCGCCCGAGCAGGGCGTCGCGCTCCGCGCCGCTGGCGCGGCCCTTGGCCACCTGCCCGGAGATCAGCGAGCGGGCGAACTCCTTGCCCTTGTCGGCGGCCGCCTGGTCGCGATCGACCAGCACCACCTCGATTCCGGCCTGGGCGGTGACGTAGCCCACGCCCGCGCCCATGAAGCCCGCGCCCACCACGCCGACCTTCCTCAGCGCGGTCTTCGGCACGCCGGCCGGCCGGCGGGCGCCCTTGTTCAGCTCCTGCATGGAGACGAACAGGGTGCGGATCATGGCCGCCGCCTCCGGGCTGCGCAGCACCTTGGCGAACAGCCGGCTCTCCACCGTGAGCGCCAGATCCATCGGCAGCTGCAGCCCCTCGAACACCGCCTGCAGCATGGCGAAGATGTTCGGGTAGTTGCCCTGCGTCTCCCGGCGGTAGATGGCGTTGGCCGGCGGGAAGGTCATGAAGCCGCCCTTCGACCACACCGGGCCGCCGGGCAGCTTGAAGCCCTTCTCGTCCCACGGCTTCACCGCCTTCGGCCCGGTCTTCAGCCACGCCTTGGCGCGGTCGACGATCTCGGCCTCGGGCGCCACCTCGTCCACGAGGCGCATAGCGCGGGCCTTGTCCGGGCGGATCTGCTCGCCCTTCATCAGCATCTGAAGCGCGTCTTGCGGCGGCAGCAGCCGCGCCACCCGCTGGGTGCCGCCGGCGCCGGGGAACAGCCCCACCTTCACCTCCGGCAGGCCGACGCGGGTCGAGCCGTCACTGGCCGCGACGCGGTGGTGGCAGGCGAGCGCCAGCTCGAAGGCGCCGCCGAGGCAGACGCCCCGGATCGCCGCCGCCCACGGCTTGCCCGAGGTCTCGATCCGCCGGTAGAGCAGCGACAGCTTGCGGCTCTCGTCGAACACGGCCTGCGCCGCCGCGGTCTCGCCGCTGCGGGCCCGCTCGCGCTCGTAGAGCCGGGCGATGCCCTCCAGCATGGTGAGATCGGCGCCGCCGGAAAACGCCTTCTTGCCCGAGGAGATCACGACGCCCTTGATCGCCTCGTCGGCGACGACGCGGTCCACGATCCCCGACAGCTCCCCGATCGCCTCCGCGGTCAGCACGTTCATGGAGCGGCCGGGCATGTCCCAGACGACGGCCAGCAGACCGTCGGCGTCGAGCTCGGTGCGGAAGTTGGTCTCGGTCATGATGATCGCCCTCACACCCGCTCGATGATGGTGGCGGTGCCCATGCCGGCGCCGATGCAGAGCGTCACCAGCGCGGTGGATTTGCCCGAACGCTCCAGCTCGTCGATCGCCGTGCCGAGGATCATGGCGCCGGTGGCGCCCAGCGGGTGGCCGAGCGCGATGGCGCCGCCGTTGACGTTGACCCTGGCCGGGTCGAGATCGAAGGCCTGCAGGTAGCGCAGCACCACGGCGGCGAAGGCCTCGTTGACCTCGAACAGGTCGATGTCGCCGATGCTCATGCCGGCGCGGGCCAGCACCTTCTTCGTCACGTCCACCGGGCCGGTCAGCATCAGCGCCGGCTCGGAGCCGATGTTGGCGAAGGCGCGGATGCGCGCGCGGGGCGTCAGGCCGATGGCCTCGCCCGCCTCCTTCGCGCCGACCAGCACCGCCGCGGCGCCGTCCACGATGCCGGACGAGTTGCCGGCGTGGTGGACGTGGTTCACGCGCTCAACGTCCGGATGGGCGTAAGTCGCCACCGCGTCGAAGCCGCCGAGCTCGCCCATCTCCGCGAAGGAGGGCTTCAGCCCGCCGAGCGACTGCATGGTGGCGTCGGGGCGCATGTGCTCGTCGCGGTCGAGCAGGGTGATGCCGTTCACGTCCGTGACGGCCACCACCGAGCGGCCGAAGCGGCCCTCGCTCCAGGCGGCGGCGGCGCGCTTCTGGCTCTCCACCGCATAGGCGTCCACGTCGTCGCGGGAAAAGCCGTACTTGGTCGCGATCAGGTCGGCCGAGACGCCCTGCGGCATGAAGTAGGACTTCACCGCGATCGCGGGGTCCATGGGCCAGGCGCCGCCGGAGGCGCCGAGGCCGACGCGGCTCATGCTCTCCACCCCGCCGCCGATGGCGAGATCGTGCTGGCCGGACATGACCTGCGCGGCCGCGAAATTCACCGCGTCGAGGCCCGAGGCGCAGAAGCGGTTGATCTGGACGCCCGGCACGTCGATCCCGTAATCGGCCGCGAGCGCCGCGGCGCGAGCGATGTCGCCGCCCGCCTCGCCCACCGGATCGACGCAGCCGAGCACCACGTCGTCCACCGCGACCGTATCGAGGCCGTTGCGCTCCTTCAGCGCCTTCAGCGCCGTGACCGCGAGGCCGAGCGAGGACACCTCGTGCAGCGCGCCGTCCGGCTTGCCGCGCCCGCGCGGGGTGCGCACGGCGTCGAAGATGTAGGCGTCGGGCATTGGTCCTCTCTCGCGTGGTGCGGTCCGGGCGTGGCCGGGACCGGCTTCCTGTTCAGGACGGCATGCGAAACGTAAACCCGGATCAGAACGCGTCCGGCGGCAGCGCCATCACGGCGTCGGCGCCGGCGGACAGGGCCGCGAGCCGCGCCGCCGTCTCCGGCAGCTCCCGCTCCATGAAGAAGCGGCCGAGCGTCAGCTTCACGTCCATCTCCGCGGCGGGGCGGCCGCCGTCCGCCTTCCGGTCGAGCGCGGTGCGGGCGATCTTGGCCCACATGAAGCCGAGCGCCACCAGACCGAACAGGCGCATGTAGTCGCTGGCGCCGGCGCCGGCGTTGTCGGGCTTGCCCATGGCGTTGGCCATGAACCACATGGTGGCCTTCTGCAGGTCCTCCCGCGCGCTCTTCAGCGGGCCGAGGAACGGCTTCAGCCCGTCCTCGCCGGCGTTTTCGGCGAGGAAGGCGTCCACCTCCTTGAAGAAGGCCATGATGGCGCGGCCGCCGTCGCGCGGCAGCTTGCGGCCCACCAGGTCCATGGCCTGCACGCCGTTCGCGCCCTCGTAGATCTGGGCGATGCGGGCGTCGCGCACGAACTGCTCCATGCCGTGCTCGGCGATGTAGCCGTGCCCGCCGAACATCTGCTGCGCCTTCACCGTGTTGTCGAAGCCCACGTCGGTGATGACGCCCTTGATGACCGGGGTCATCAGGCCCATAGCGTCGTCGCCGGACTGGCGGTCCTTCGGGTCCTCGCTCACATGGGCGACGTCGCCCTTGAGCGAGGTCCACAGCACCAGCGCGCGGGCGGCCTCGTTGAAGGCCTTGATGGAGAGCAAGGTGCGGCGCACGTCCGGATGGACGAGGATGGGGTCGGCGGGCTTGTCCGCCGCCTTGGCGCCGGTGAGCGCGCGGCCCTGCAGGCGGTCCTTGGCGTAGGCCGCCGCGTTCTGATAGGCGACCTCGGACTGGGCGAGCCCCTGCACGCCGACGCCGAGCCGCGCCTCGTTCATCATGGTGAACATGGCGGCGAGGCCGCGGTTCTCCTCGCCCACCAGCCAGCCGGTCGCGCCGTCGTAGTTCATGACGCAGGTGGCGTTGCCGTGGATGCCCATCTTGCGCTCGATCGCGCCGCAGGACACGCCGTTGCGGGCGCCGACGGAGCCGTCCTCGCCGACCAGATTGCGGGGCACGACGAACAGCGAGATGCCCTTCGTGCCCCCCGGCGCGCCCTGGATGCGGGCCAGCACCAGATGCACGATGTTCTCGGTGAGGTCGTGCTCGCCGGCGGAGATGAAGATCTTCGTGCCGGTGATGGCGTAGGAGCCGTCGCCGTTCGGAACCGCGCGGCTGCGGATCAGGCCGAGATCCGTGCCGCAATGGGGCTCGGTCAGGTTCATGGTGCCGGTCCATTCGCCGGACACCATGCGCGGCAGGTAGAGCCGCTTCTGCTCCTCGGAGCCGTGCAGCGTCAGCGCGGCGATCGCGCCCTGGGTCAAGCCGGGATACATGGTCAGCGCCATGTTGGCGGACGACATGTACTCGCTGACGATCATGGCGAGCGTGCGCGGCAGCCCCTGCCCGCCATGCTCGGGATCGGCGGAGAGCCCGACCCAGCCGCCGTCGGCGAAGGCGCGGTAGGCGTCGCGGAAGCCCTTGGGCGTCGTGACCGCGCCGTCGGGGCTGCGGGCGCAGCCGTCCTCGTCACCGGACAGGTTCAGCGGCTGGAACGTCTCCTCGGCGAGTTTCGCCGCCTCGTTCAGGATCGCCTCGACGGTGTCGCGCGAGGCGTCGGCGAAGCCGGGCAGGTTGGCGTGCCGCTCGAAACCCAGCACGTCATAGAGCAGGAAAAGCGTGTCCTCGACCGGCGCCTTGTAACTCGGCATGGCGTTTTCTCCGCCTTGGTGTGCTGATGCACTCTAGCTGAGAATTCACCCGTCGTGAACCGCGCCGCGCGTCTTTGTGACGCGTTCAGTCCCGATCCCGGAAATAGCTCAGCGCTTCAACGAGATCGGCCGCCACGAACGGCTTCTGCAGCGTGCGCGCGTCCGGATAGCGGCCGATCACGCCGGCCTCGCCATAGCCGGTGGTGAACACGATGCGCACGCCCTTCTGCGCCAGCGCGTCAGCGACGGGGAAGCTCTTCTCGCCACCAAGATTGACGTCGAGCAGCGCGCCGTCGAGCGCCACGCCGTCAAGCAGCGTCATCGCCTGCGCCACCCCGCCGGCCGGACCCACCACGTCCACCCCATGATCGAGCAGCATGTCCTCGATCATCATGGAGATCATGGCCTCGTCCTCGACGACGAGAATCTTCAGGCCGGAAAAATCACGCTCGGTCATTGCGCGAGAACTTTCTGCGAAAGCGGGACAAGGAGCGTGCAGGCCACGCCCTCGGGAGCGAAGTCGATGCGCGCCTCGCCCCCCAGTTCCTGAACGATGCCGCGCTCGATCAGCCGGCATCCGTAACCACGTCGGGCGGGCTCGCTCACCTGCGGGCCGCCCGTCTCCCGCCACGCCATCTCGAGCCGTCGGCCATCGTCGCCGATCGTCCAGTCCAGCGCCACCTGTCCGTTCGGCACGGACAGAGCGCCGTATTTCTGCGCGTTGGAGGCGAGCTCGTGCAGCGCCATGGTCATGGTGACGGCCGCCGTCGGCGACAGGCGCACCGGATCGCCGCCCACGGTCACGCGCCCGGCCGCGACGCCGAAGGGCGCGAGCGTGACCGCGGCGAGCTCGATCAGCTGGGCGCTGGACCATGTCTCGCGCATCAGCAGGTCATGGGCGCGCGACAGCGCCATGAGCCGGGCGTTGAAGGTGGTCTGGAAATCCTCGAGGTCGACCGCGCTGCGCTGGGTCTGGCGGGCGAGCGCCTGCACGGTCGCCAGATTGTTCTTCACCCGGTGGTTCAGCTCGGCCAGCAGCAGGCTGCGCATCCGCTCCGCCTCGCGGCGGTCGGTCACGTCCGCCGTCACGCCAAAGAAGCCGCTCGGGCCGCCGCCCTCGTCCACCAGCACGGTCACGTTGCTCACCGCCCAGGTGGCGGAGCCGTCCGGGCGCAGGCAGCGCTCCTCAAGGTCGAACGCCTCGCCGGTCTGCACCGCGCGCGCGAACCGGCGCTCGATGTCGTCCCGGTCGTCGGGATGGGCGAGCTGCGCCATGGTGACCTGGCGCAGCGTCTCGGGCGAGCGGCCGAGCAGCCGCGCCATGGCCCCGTTCACGCGCAGAAACCGGCCGTCCAGCGCCATTTCCGACAGCCCGACCGCCGACTGCCCGAAGATCGCGGACAGGCGGGCCTCGCTCTCGCGCAGCCGCCACAGGCTGGTCGCCTGCTCGTGGCCGAGCCACAGCCGGTCCGCCACCTCCCGCGCCGCATGACGGTCGTGCACGCTCCATTCGGACGCCGTGGCGCGGTCCACGAACAGCGCCGCCATCACCCGGCCGCCGCGCGCGACGGGCGCCACGAGCCGGCTCGCCACTCCGCGGTTGAAGGCGTGGTCGTCGGCGAGGTCCTCGGCCACGAAGGTCCCGTCCTCAGCGTCGCGCCAGCCGAGCGCGCCGAGCGGCAGCGGGCCGGTCTTCAGCGCGTCCGCGCCCGCGCTCCAGAGGCCACGAAGCTCGCCCACGTCGCGCTCGCCGTTCACGTCCACGTAGCCTACGCGGAGGGCGGACAGCGAATTCCCCACCAGCGGCAGCACGGAGGACAGCACGTCGCCCGGGCGGGCGCCGGGGGCGGTGGCGGCGCGGATGCGGTCGGCGGCCTGGAACAGGAACTCGCGGCTCTGGGCGGTGCGCACCAGATCGGTGGTCTCGTGCCCCTGGTTGAGCACGCCCACGACGCCGGTGCTGTCGTCGAGGATCGGGGTGAAGCTGTAGTTCCAGTAGGTCTCGGCCAGCCGTCCGCCGCGATCCATGGGCAGCATCTGGTCGAACACGGAGACTCCGCGCCCGGTGGCGACCACCTGCTCGAACTGCGGCCCGACGATCGGCCAGATGTCGCGCCACACCTCGGCCGCGGGCCGGCCGAGCGACCACGGGTGCCGGTCGGCGGGGATGGGCGACCAGGCGTCGTTGTAGAGCAGACGCAGGTCGTCGCCCCAGTAGATCGCCGTCGGGTAGCTGGAGTTCAGGCACAGGCCGAGCGCGATCCGCAGCGCCGGCGGCCAGTCGTCGATGGGGCCGAACGGGGTCGACGACCAGTCATGGTCGCGAATCCGCACCGCCATTTCTCCGCCCGCCCTGAACACGCCGACCGATTCCGTCCCTCAGTATCTTGCCGGCGCGCCCCGCTCGCATGCGCCGCCACGCGGTTATGGCGGAGCGCGGCGCGCGCGCCAGTGGTCGGGAGCTTCGCGAGGCGGTTTTTTTGAGCGTTTCGAGCGCGCGGCCGGGCGGAGAGGCGCGCCCCCCGCGATAAATCCGCGCCCGGAAGGGATTTCGCCCGCCCTTGGCCGCATTCGTCCAGGATGCAGGCCGCAGCTTCCGTCCGCCTCAAGGGAACGATTCGTATGCCGTCCGGCCTCGCCGCGCCGCTCCGCCTGTTCGCCATTCTCGCCGTCCTCGTCGCCACGCTCGGCGCCGCCGGCGTGCAGGAGGCGGCCACCCCGGCGCCCGGCGCCCGGATCGATCAGGTCCAGGCGGAGCTCGACCAGATCGAGGCGACGCTCAAGCGGGAGTCGCTCGACGACGCGACGCTCGGCGGGCTCCGGGCGCGCATCGAGCCGCTGGCGACCACGGTGGACGACGCGGTGTCGCAGCTTCAGCCCCAGCTCAAGGCCGCCGACGCGCGGCTGGAGCAGATGGGCCCGGCGCCGGCGGAGGGCCAGCCGGCCGAAAGCCCCGACGCCGCCAAGGAGCGCGAGGCCCAGACCAGCGCGCGCCAGAAGATCGACGAGCAGATCAAGCGCGGCCGCCTGCTTCAGGTCGAGGCCGCGCAGGTGGGCGACGACATCACCCAGCGCCGCCGCGCGCTGCTGGCGCAGCGGCTGTTCGAGCGCAGCCGCTCGCTGCTCGACCCCACGCTCTGGGTGGAGCTGACGACCAACGCCTCGCGCGATCTCGGGGCCGTCAGCCTGATCTTCTCGGACTGGCGCGCGGTCGTCGGCCGCAATCTCTCGCCCGCCTCGCTCGGCACGGCGCTGGCCTCCGCGCTGATCGCGCTGCTGCTGCTGTTCCCCGGCCGGCGGCGGATCATCAGCCTCGGCAACCGTCTCGCGCTGCGCGAGGCGCCACGCTCCCATCTCCGGCGCTCGGCGACCGCCATGACGCTGGTGCTCGGCACCACCCTGACGCCGGCGCTCGCGGTGTTCGCGCTCTATCAGGGGCTGAAGCTCGCGGGCTGGATGCCCATGCGGGTCGAGCCGCTGATGCTGGCGCTGATCGCCGCGGCGGGCTTCCTCGGCCTGGTGCAGGGGCTGATGCGCGCCTTCCTCAATCCGCGCCGTCCGGCGTGGCGGCTCGTAAACCTGTCCGATGCCGCCGTGGCCGAGATCAAGAACCAGCCGCTGTGGTGCGCGCTGGTGTTCGTGCTCGGCCGGCTGGTGGAGCGCTTCAACGACCTGATCGTGGCGAGCCTCGCGGTGTCGATCGTCGCGACCGGCGCCTTCGCCGTGCTGAACGCCGGCACCTTCGCCCTCGCCCTGCGCCGCCTGCGGGCGGCCGAGCGGATCGAGGACGCCGGCGCCCAGACCGACGCCGCCAAGGCGCCCGAGCGCTTCGGCGGGCCGGCGCTGTCCCTGCTCCGGCTGCTCGCCTGGGCGGCCATCGCCGTGGTGCTGCTGGCGGTCGCCACCGGCTACGTGGCGCTGGCGCAGTTCCTGGCCAACCAGGTCATCTGGATCGCCACGGTGCTGGCGCTGCTGTTCCTACTGCTCACCTTCGTGGACGACCTGCTGACCACCGGCCTGTCGGCGCAGACCGGGCTCGGCCGCGCCGCGAGCGAGGCCATCGGCATCCGCGCCTCCTCGCTGGAGCAGATCGGCGTGGTGCTGTCGGGCGTGGCGCGGGTGACGCTGCTCGGCTTCGCGCTCATCATCCTCGCGGCGCCGTGGGGCCTCGAGACCACGGACGTGTTCAGCTGGCTCCGGACCGCCTTCACCGGCTTCCAGATCGGCGACATCACCATTTCGGTCGCGGGCGTGCTCGGCGCGCTGGCGCTGGTGTTCGTGGGCTTCGCGCTCACCCGCGCGGTGCAGCGCTGGCTCGACCGCGACCTGCTGCCCAAGACCCGGCTCGACACCGGGCTCAAGGCCTCGATCAACACCGGCGTCGGCTATCTCGGCGGCCTGCTGGTGATCGTGATCGCGGTCTCCTATCTCGGCTTCAGCCTCGACCGTCTCGCCATCGTCGCCGGCGCGCTCTCGGTCGGCATCGGCTTCGGCCTGCAGTCCATCATCTCGAACTTCGTCTCGGGCGTGATCCTGCTGGCGGAGCGCCCGATCAAGGCGGGCGACTGGATCGTGATCGGCTCGGATCAGGGCAACGTGCGCCGCATCTCGGTGCGCTCGACCGAGATCGAGCTGTTCGACCGCTCCACGCTGATCGTGCCGAACTCGGACTTCATCACCAAGAGCGTCAAGAACGTCACCCACGGCGCGCCGGTCGGCCGGGTGCAGATCGAGATCACGGTCGCGGCCGACGTGGACCCGGTCGCGGTGCGGCGCATCCTGCTCGACACCGCCAAGGCCCACGGCTCGGTGCTGGGCTTCCCCGAGCCGCAGGTGTTTTTCAACAGCCTCGGCAAGGCCGACAACGGCTTCACCCTGTTCGCGAGCGTTCCGAGCCCGCGCCAGGCCGCCACGGTGAAGAGCGACCTCAACTTCGCGCTGGTGAAGGCGTTCAAGGAGCAGGGCGTCGCCATCGGCGGCGCCGCGGCCCCGAGCCTGCCCGAGGCGGTCGATCGCATCGGCGAGACGCTGACGCGGCTGGCGCTGCGCCCGGCCGAGACCCTCTCCGCCGCGCGGTCGCACGACGCCTCGGACGCGCCGACGTCGCCGCCGCCGCGCACCGAGCCCCAGCCGTGAGCGCAACGAAGCCTTAACCCTTTTCTCCGCCAGAGTTCCGCCCCTCACGCGCTGGAGCGCGCCGCATGATCCGTCCCGTCCTGACCGTCTCGGCGCTCGCGTTCGCCGCCGTCCTCGCCGGCTGCGCCGCCACGCCCGTCGCCCCGAAACCGCCGTCGGAGCCGAGCCTCTACCAGAGCCAGACCCGCCCCGGCGCCAAGCTCGACCGGCAGGCCGCCGCCGACATGATCTCGGAGCTGCGCCGCTCCAACGGCCTCGGCCCGGTGCGGCTCGACCCGGATCTCAACCGCATGGCCGAGCAGCAGGCGCAGGCCATGGCCCGCGCGGACAAGCTCAGCCATTCGGTGTCCGGCTCGCTGAAGGAGCGCATCGCCCGCTCCGGCTATCGCAACGGCGGCATCGTGGAGAACATCGGCGCCGGGCACGACACCCTCGCCGACGCCTTCACCGGCTGGCGCTCGTCGCCGCCCCATCTGAGGAACCTGCTCGCGCCGGGCATGGGCCGCATGGGCATCGCGGCGGCGCGCGCGCCGCACTCCCGCTATGAGGTGTTCTGGGCGCTCGTCATGGCGAACCCGGTCGATCCCCGGCCCGAGACGCCGCCGCTCGCCATGGCGGCCCCGGACCTGCGCGGAAGCGTGCGCCTGCCCGCCGGCCTGCTCGCCCGCTGATCCGCCGTCCGCCTCAGGAGCCGCCCATGCGTCGCCCCCTCGCCTGTCTCGGCCTCGCGGCGGCGCTCGCGCTGCCCGGCTGCGCCTCCGCCCCGGAGGCGCCCTCCCCGCGCCCGGCTCCCACAGCGGCGGCGGAGGACACCCGCTACGCCTGCGACGACGGCTCGTTCCTGCAGGTGACGTTCCGGGACGAGAGCGCGCATGTGGTGATGGCGGACGGCGAGACCGCGGACCTTGGCCAGCAGCGCGCGGCCTCCGGCGTCTGGTACGCCTCGGAGCGCTACGAGCTGCGCGGCAAGGGCGACGTCGCCACCTGGAGCGAGCGGGGCCGGCCCGCGGCCTCCTGCCTCGCGACCCGCCGCTGAGGCTTTACGCCGGCGCGGCGGACGACCG
>NZ_JBHTMX010000072.1:0-13825 GCF_042679725.1 Methylopila musalis | reverse complement strand
GAGGCGGCGCAGGAGGCGGGCGTGGCGCCGGTCGCCGCTCCCACCCTCGACGCGCTGGTGGCGCGGCTCGCCGCCCGGGCCGAGGCCAAGGGCGAGCCGAGGGGAGCGGCGACAAGCCGCGTGACGGATGAGTGACCGCGCTGTATAGAGACCCCGCGCAAGCGCCCCGCACGCTCCGGGGCGCGCCCGATCTCCAGTTCCCGGCCGCGTAGATGACCATCACCCTTCTCGACGTGATCCTCCTCGCCGTGATGCTGGTGTCGGCGCTGCTCGCCATGGTGCGCGGCTTCACCCGCGAGGTGCTGTCCATCGCCTCGTGGGTCGCGGCGGTGGCGGCCACCGCGCTGCTGTTCGAGCCGGCGCGCGCGCTCGCCCGCGAGCACATCGCGTTCAACCCGCCGCAGATCGCCGACGTGATCGCGGCCGGCGGCGTGTTCATCCTGACGCTGCTGATCGTGTCCTTCATCACCATGAAGATCTCGGACGCGATCCTGGACAGCCGCATCGGCCCCATCGACCGCACGCTCGGCTTCGCCTTCGGCGCCGCGCGCGGCCTGCTGCTGGTGGTCGTGGCCTTCCTGTTCTTCACCTGGCTCGTGCCGGAGAAGGGGCAGCCGGACTGGTTCCGCACCTCCCAGTCCAAGCCCCTGCTGCAGAGCGCAGGCGACCAGCTTCTGGCGCTGTTGCCGGACGATCCGGAAAGCACCATCTTGCAGAAGCTCAAGCGCCGGGACGGCGCGGGCGGCGACGCCCAGACGCCCGCCGCCCCGTCCGCGCCGACGCCGGACACCGCGCCTCCCCCCGAGGAGACGCCGAACGCCTCGCCGCAGGACCGGCAGGGCATTCAGCAACTGCTCGACCGGGACGCCCGGTAGAGCCTGGATTTCGCCGCGCCGATGGATCGGGCGCGGACGGCAAGGGGGCGGCGGCTCTCGCCCCGGGAGACGGATCATGACGGACGGATTCCCCGCGCGCCCCGGCGCGCTCGACGTCGTGGAAGACATCTTCGACCCCAACGCCGACCGGCTCCGGGAGGAGTGCGGCGTGTTCGGCGTGTTCGGGCACCCGGAGGCGGCGGCGCTCACCGCGCTCGGCCTGCACGCCCTGCAGCACCGCGGGCAGGAGGCGGCCGGCATCGTCTCCTATGACGGCGACCGGTTCCACGCCGAGAAACGCCTCGGGCTGGTGGGCGACCACTTCTCCGACGGCAAGGTCATCGCCCGCCTGCCCGGCCGCTCCGCCATCGGCCACAACCGCTACTCCACTACCGGCGAGACCATCCTGCGCAACGTGCAGCCGCTGTTCGCCGAGCTCGACGCCGGCGGCCTCGCGGTGGCGCACAACGGCAACCTCACCAACGCCATGACCCTGCGCCGCGAGCTGATCCGCGCCGGCGCCATCTGCCAGTCCACCTCCGACACCGAGGTGATCCTGCATCTCGTGGCCCACAGCCGCCGGCCGCGCATCATCGACCGCTTCGTCAACGCCCTGCGCGAGATCGAAGGCGCCTACGCGCTGGTGGCGCTCTCCACCAAGAAGCTGGTCGGCGCGCGCGACCCGCTCGGCATCCGCCCGCTGATCCTCGGAGAGCTGGACGGCTGCTACATCCTCACCTCCGAGACCTGCGCGCTCGACATCATCGGCGCCAAATACGTGCGCGACATCGAGAACGGCGAGGTGGTGATCATCTCCGAGGACGGCGTGCAGTCGCTGCGCCCGTTCCCGCCCCAGCCGATGCGCCCCTGCGTGTTTGAGTTCGTGTATTTCGCCCGGCCGGACAGCGTGGTGCAGGGCCAGTCGGTCTACGAGGTGCGCAAGCGCATGGGCATGGAGCTCGCCCGCGAGAGCGCGCCCGACGCCGACGTGATCGTGCCGATCCCGGATTCGGGCGTGCCGGCCGCCATCGGCTTCAGCCGCGAGAGCGGGATCCCGTTCGAGCTCGGCATCATCCGCAACCACTATGTGGGCCGCACCTTCATCCAGCCGACCCAGGGCGTGCGCGAGCTCGGCGTGCGCATGAAGCACAGCGCCAACCGCAGCCAGGTGGAAGGCAAGCGCATCGTGCTGGTGGACGACAGCCTCGTGCGCGGCACCACCTCGCTGAAGATCGTCAAGATGATGCGCGACGCCGGCGCCAAGGAGGTGCATTTCCGCCTCGCCTGTCCGCCGATCATGCATTCGGACTTCTACGGCATCGACACGCCGGAGCGGGACAAGCTGCTGGCCGCGACCCACACGCTGGAGCAGATGCGCGAGTTCATTGGCGCCGACAGCCTCGCCTTCCTCTCCGTGGACGGGCTCTACCGCGCCATGGGCTACGACGCCCGCGACGCCGCCCATCCCCAGTTCGCCGACCACTGCTTCACCGGCGACTACCCGACCGCGCTCACGGACTATTCCGGCGAGACCCCGCGCCAGCTGTCGCTGATCGCCGAGGCGAGCTGAGCGCCTCCGCGCCCGGCGCCATGGCGTCGGGCGGCCGGCTCCGCTAGTCTGGAACGTCTCCAGACGGATCGGACGCCGCCATGACCCTGCTTGTCGCCGGACTTCTGCTGTTCATCGGCGTCCATCTGGCGACGCGCGCCCGCGACGGCCGCGCGCGCCTGATCGCCCGTTTCGGCGAGCCCGCCTACAAGATCGGCTACTCCGCGCTCTCGACGCTCGCGCTGGCGCTGATCGTCTACGGCTATAGCCACGCGCTCTATGTGGGCGTCTGGACGCCGCCCGCCTGGACGCGGCACATCCCCGCCGCGCTGATGCTGCCGGCGTTCATCCTGCTGGTCTCGGCCTATGTGCCGGGCCGCATCCGGGCTGCGGCCAAGCATCCCATGCTGGCGGCGGTGAAGCTCTGGGCCTTCGCGCATCTCGCCGCCAACGGCGATCTCGCCAGCATCCTGCTGTTCGGCGGCCTGCTCGCCTATGGCGTGATCGCCCGCATCCTGATCAAGCGTCGGGAGCGCAAGGAGGGGCCGGCGGCGGCGCCCGCGCCCGTGGACGGGCGCAACGACATCGTCGCCGTGGCGATCGGCGTGGTGCTCTACGGCGTGTTCGGCGCGTTCCTGCACCCGATCCTGATCGGCGTGCCCGCCTTCGGGTCGTGATCGCAGGCGTCATTTAAGGATTTGCCGGGCGGGGCCGGCGTCGCTATGGTGCGCGCCTTCGCGACGGCGTCATGGCCGGCGCGGTTTTCACATGGCTTCAGGGCCTCCTTCGGCCCCCAGCGTTCAGGACGTGCGTCACCGCCGATGACCGACATCTTCCACGAAGTCCAGGAAGAGATTCGCCGCGAGCGGATGCAGCGCGTCTGGGCCCGCTACGGCTGGCTGATCGTCGCCGTGGTGACGCTCGCCGTGCTCGGCGTCGGCGCCTGGCGGGGCTACGAGTATTACGCAGCCCATCAGGCGCAGGCCGCCGGCGACCGCTATCAGGCGGCGGCCAGGCTTGCGGCCGAGGGCAAGGACGACGAGGTCCGCGCCGCCTTCGCCGGCCTCGCCGCCGACGGGCCGGCCGGCTACCGCGCGGTCGCGCGTCTGCGCGAAGCCGCGCTGCTGACCGAGAGCGATCCCGCCGCCGCCATCAAGGCCTATGAGGCGATCGCGAACGATTCGGCGCTCAACGGCCTGCTGCGCGACGCCGCGCGGGTGCGCGCCGCCTATGTGGCGGTGGACGCCTCGTCCCGCGACGAGGTGCGCCGTCTGGTGGAGCCGCTCGCGGTGGACAACGGCGCCTGGCGCCACGCCGCCCGCGAAGCGCTCGGCCTCGCCGCCTACAAGGCCGGCGACGTGACCGACGCCCGCCGCCAGTTCGAGGCGCTGATGTCCGACGGCGACACGCCGCAGGGCGCGCGCCAGCGCGCCGAACTGATGCTCGCCGTCATGCCGCCGCCCGCGGCCACCACGAACTGAGGCGCGATCCGCGCCGAAGCCGTCTCGATCAGGGGGAGACCGCATAACGTGACCGAGCGTTCCAGAATCCTGCTCCGCCTCGCCATCGTCGCCGCTCTCGGCGCGACCGTGGTCGGCTGCGAATCGCTGTCGAACATGAATCCGTTCGGCGAGAAGGAAAAGCCGCTGCCGGGCGAGCGTCGCCCCGTGCCGCAGGTCGCTCCGCCCCCGCCGGACGTCGTGCTCGACCCGCTGTCGGCGCTGACGGCCGCCGCGTCCACCTTCGCCTGACGTCGGCTCGGGCGGACAGCGGCCGCACTCCGCGGCCGCGCGCCAGAGCCTTGAGGGCGCCGGGAGGGCGTCGCCGCCGTGACCGAGACTGAGCGCCCCCCCGCCGGCGTCCTGCCGCTGATCGCCGTGGTCGGCCGGCCGAACGTGGGCAAGTCCACCCTGTTCAACCGCCTCGTCGGCAAGCGCCTCGCGCTGGTCGACGACCGGCCGGGCGTGACCCGCGACCGGCGCGAGGGCGAAGGCCGCCTCGGCGACCTCACCTTCCGCATCGTCGACACCGCGGGGCTCGAGACCGCCGCCGACGGCTCGCTCGAAGCCCGGATGCGCCAGCAGACCGAGGCGGCGATCGCCGAGGCGGACGTCATCCTGTTCGTGATCGACGCCCGCGCCGGCGTCACCGCCGACGACATCCGCTTCGCCGATCTGGCGCGGCGCGCGACCAGCCCCGTCATCCTGCTCGCCAACAAGGCCGAGGGCCATGCGGGCCGCGACGGCGCCTACGACGCCTATTCGCTCGGCCTCGGCGATCCGCTGCCCGTCTCCGCCGAGCACGGCGAGGGCCTTGGCGACCTCTACGACGCGCTGCAGCCGTTCTTCCCCGAGCCCTCCGACGAGGATGAGGACGAGGAGACCGGCGAGGGCGCGCCGCTGCGCATCGCCATCGTCGGCCGCCCGAACGCCGGCAAGTCCACGCTGGTGAACCGGCTCGTGGGCGAGGAGCGCATGCTGACCGGCCCCGAGGCCGGCATCACCCGCGATTCGGTCTCGATCGACTGGGAGTGGCGCGGTCGCAGGGTGCGGCTGGTGGACACCGCCGGCCTGCGCCGCAAGGCGCGGGTGATCGACAAGCTGGAGAAGCTGTCGGTCGCCGACGCCATCCGCTCCATCAAGTTCGCGGAGGTGGTGGTGGTCCTGCTGGACAGCACCATCCCGTTCGAGAAGCAGGACCTCTCCATCGCCGATCTGGTGGCGCGCGAGGGCCGGGCCATCGTGATCGCCCTGAACAAGTGGGATCTGGTCGAGGACCGCAGCGCGGCGCTGAAGCGCCACCGCGAGGCGCTGGACCGGCTGCTGCCGCAGGTGAAGGGCGCCCAGATGGTGGCGCTCTCCGGCCAGACCGGCGAAGGCGTCGACCGGCTGATGTCCGCCGTGCAGACCGCGCACGAGATCTGGAACCGTCGGGTCTCCACCGCGGCGCTCAACCGCTGGCTCGAGGGCGTGCTGGAGCGGCATCCGCCCCCCGCGGTCGCCGGCAAGCGCATCAAGCTGCGCTACGCCACCCAGCCCAAGGCGCGCCCGCCGTTCTTCGTCATCTTCGGCACCCGCACCGAGGAACTGCCGGATTCGTACGTGCGCTACCTGATCAACGGCCTGCGCGAGACCTTCGACATGCCGGGCGCGCCGATCCGGCTGACGTTCCGCCAGCCGGACAACCCGTACGACAGCAAGGGCTGACGGCTCGTTCGGGACGTCGCGGGCCGGGCCAAGAACGTCCACCTCGCCGTCATGCCCCGGCTATGGCGTCCCCTCGCCGTCATGCCCGAGCTTGTCTCGGGCATCCACGACTTTCCACCGGGCGGAAGCTTGAACGTCGAAGTCGTGGATACCCGCGCGAAGGCGCGGGCATGACGGAGGTCTTTTCGTCACGCGGTACCGCCGTGTCCCCGCAGCCTCTCCAGACGTCCGCCTCAGGCCGGCGGCTGGAACGCCAGCAGGCGATCCGTGGGGAAGTCGTAGAGCTTGCCCGTCTCGGTCCAGGACGGCAGGCACAGCTCCACGATCTTCGGGGCGAGCTCCGCCGGCGTCTTCAGCGTCGCGGCGTCCTCGCCCGGCATGGCGCGGGCGCGCATGGCGGTGCGCAGGGGGCCGGGATTGACCAGCGAGACGCGCACCGGCGTGTTGGTCCGGGTCTCGGCGGCGTAGGAGCGCGCCAGCGCCTCGACCCCGGCCTTGGTCACGGCGTAAGGCCCCCAATAGGCCCGGTCCTTGTGGACGACGCCCGAGGTGAGGAACACCGCCCGCCCCGCGTCGGAGGCGCGCAGCAGCGGGTCGAGCGAGCGGATCAGCCGCCAGTTCGCGGTGAGGTTCACCGCCACCGTCTTGTCCCACTCCTTCGGCTCCACATGGCCGAGCGGCGTCAGCGGCCCGAGCTGGCCGGCGTTCGCCACCAGAACGTCGAGCTTGCCGAAGCGCTGGTAGAGCGCCGCGCCCAGCCGGTCGATGGCGTCGAAATCGTCGATCGCGAACGGCGCGAGCGTGGCGGAGCCGCCCGCGGTCCGGATCTCGTCGTCGAGCTCTTCGAGCCCGCCTTGCGTGCGGGCGGTGGCGACCACATGGGCGCCGGCGGCCGCCAGCGCCTTGGCGACGGCGTAACCGATCCCGCGGGAGGCGCCGGTGACGACCGCGACGCGGCCGGCGAGAGGAAGATCGGTGGTCATGGTCCGGCTCGTCTTTTTGCGCGCGGGTCTCGGAGGTCAGCGGCGACAGGCTTATCGGATCGCCCGCCGGAGGCAAGCCGCGCGGCCTTCGAGGCCGCTTCGGGCTGGCGTCTCCGGTCCCGTTGGCGTAGCAAGACCGCACGTCTCCCCTAGGCCCCGATCCTGCCCCCGAGAGCGATGACCGCACACGAGCCCGCCATCACGCCCGAACTCGTCGCCGCCCACGGCCTGAAGCCCGACGAGTATCAGCGCATCCTCGACCTCATCGGCCGCGAGCCGAGCTTCACGGAGCTCGGCGTGTTCTCGGCCATGTGGAACGAGCACTGCTCGTACAAGTCGTCCAAGATCTGGTTGAAGACGCTGCCGATCTCCGGCCCGCTCGTCATCCAGGGCCCGGGCGAGAACGCCGGCGTGGTGGACATCGGCGACGGCGACGCCGTGGTGTTCAAGATGGAGAGCCACAACCACCCGTCCTTCATCGAGCCCTATCAGGGCGCGGCGACCGGCGTCGGCGGCATCCTGCGCGACGTGTTCACCATGGGCGCCCGCCCCGTGGCGGCGCTGAACGCGCTGCGCTTCGGCGCGCCGGAGCATCCGCGCACCCGCCATCTGGTGTCGGGCGTGGTGGCCGGCGTCGGCGGCTACGGCAACTCGTTCGGCGTGCCGACGGTCGGCGGCCTCGTGGGCTTCCATACCCGCTACGACGGCAACATCCTCGTCAACGCCATGGCGGTCGGCCTCGCCAAGGCGGACGCCATCTTCTACGCCAAGGCGACCGGCGTCGGCCTGCCGGTGGTCTATCTCGGCTCCAAGACCGGCCGCGACGGCATCCACGGCGCCACCATGGCCTCGGCCGAGTTCGACGACGCCTCCGAGGAGAAGCGCCCCACCGTGCAGGTGGGCGACCCCTTCGCCGAGAAGCTGCTGCTGGAGGCCTGCCTCGAGCTGATGGCCTCCGGGTCCGTGGTGGCGATCCAGGACATGGGCGCGGCCGGCCTCACCTGCTCGGCGGTGGAGATGGGCGCCAAGGGCGACCTCGGCATCCGCCTCGACCTCGAGAACGTGCCCGTGCGCGAAGAGGGCATGACGGCCTACGAGATGATGCTCTCGGAAAGCCAGGAGCGCATGCTCATGGTGCTGCACCCCGAGAAGGAGGACGTGGCCCGCGCCATCTTCGACAAGTGGGGGCTCGACTTCGCGGTGGTCGGCCGCACCACCGACGACCTGCGCTTCAAGGTCTATTTCAACGGCGAGCTGAAGGCCGACCTGCCGATCAAGGAGCTCGGCGACGAGGCGCCCGAATACGACCGGCCCCACGTCGAGACCCCGAAGCAGCCGGCGCTGAGCCCGGCCGCGATCCCGGCCGCCGTCTCCACCGGCGAGGCGCTGCTCACGCTGATCGGCTCGGCCGAGCTGTCCTCCCGCCGCTGGGTGTGGGAGCAGTACGATCACATCATCCTCGGCGAGACCGTGCAGAAGCCCGGCGGCGATTCGGCCGTGGTGCGGGTGAACGGCGGCCCCAAGGGCCTCGCGCTCACCGCCGACGTGACGCCGCGCTACTGCGAGGCCGACCCGTTCGAGGGCGGCAAGCAGGCGGTGGCGGAGGCGTGGCGCAACATCACCGCGGTCGGCGCCCGCCCGCTCGCCGTCACCGACAACCTGAACTTCGGCAATCCCGAGAAGCCCGAGATCATGGGCCAGCTCGTGGGCTGCATTAAAGGCATCGGCGAGGCCTGCCGGGCGCTCGACTTCCCCGTCGTGTCCGGCAACGTCTCGCTCTACAACGAGACGCAGGGGCGCGCGATCCTGCCGACGCCCACCATCGGCGCGGTCGGCGTGATCGACGACGTGGCGAAGAGCGCCACCATCGCCTTCAAGCGCGAGGGCGAGGCGATCCTCGTCATCGGCGACGCGCTGGGCTGGCTCGGCCGCTCCTGCTGGCTGTGGCTGGTGGCGGGCCGCGAGGAAGGCGCCCCGCCGCCGGTCGATCTTCCGGCCGAGCTGCGCAACGGCGACTTCGTGCGCAGCCTCGTGCTCTCCGGCGCCGCGACGGCGGTCCACGACGTCTCCGACGGCGGCCTGCTGCTGGCGGTGGCGGAGATGGCGCTCGCCGGACGCCTCGGCGCCACCCTCGACGACGCCCCGGCGAGCCTTCCGGCCCACGCCTGGTTCTTCGGCGAGGATCAGGCCCGCTACGTGGTGACGGTGGAGGAATCCAAGGCGGGGCTCGTCATCTCCGCCGCGAGCGAGGCGGGCGTGACCGCCACGCGGATCGGGACCACCGGCGGCGACCGATTGATTCCCGGCGCCGAAGCCCCCATCCTCCTGAGCGAGCTGCGCGAGGCGCACGAAGGCTGGTTCCCGCGCTTCATGGCGGGGCCTGCGGTCGACGCCGACTGACGCGTCCCCGCGCGACCTGAACGAAGGAGACGAACGCCGATGCCCATGGACGCCCGCGAGATCGAGCAGTTGATCCGCGACGCCCTGCCGGACGCCGAGGTCACGATTCGCGATCTCGCCGGCGACGGGGACCATTACGCGGCGACGGTCGTCTCCGAGAGCTTCCGCGGCAAGAGCCGCGTGCAGCAGCATCAGATCGTGTATCAGGCGCTCAAGGGGCAGATGGGCGGCGCGCTCCACGCGCTCGCCCTCCAAACCAGCGCCCCCGCCGACGCCTGAGCACCCGGACCCGAGAGGTTACGACCCCCATGAGCGCCAAGGACTTCATCCAGAACGCCATCGACACCCATGACGTGGTGCTGTTTCTCAAGGGCACGCCCCAGTTCCCGCAGTGCGGCTTCTCGGGTCAGGTGGTCCAGATCCTGGACTATCTCGGCGCGCCCTACGGCAGCGTGAACGTGCTGCAGAGCGACGAGCTGCGCCAGGGCATCAAGGACTTCTCCAACTGGCCGACGATCCCCCAGCTCTACGTCAAGGGCGAGTTCGTGGGCGGCTGCGACATCGTGCGCGAGATGTTCCAGGCGGGCGAACTTCAGACCCTGCTGACCGAGGCCGGCGTGCCGCTGAAGCAGAGCGCCTGAGTCGGATCCGGGCGGCGCGCAAGGCCGCCCGCGTCTGCGCTCTCCGCCGCGATCGTTGTGCTCAAGGCCCTGATCGGCTAGGGTCCGCCCGCACGCATGGCGTCTCTCGCACTGAGACGACGGTCGATCCATGCGTTCGCCGGATCGACGACCATCCGGTCTGACACGATCAACCGGCAGGTGATATGGATTTCCTCAAGCCACGGTATACGCCGATGAACCGCCGCCGCCGCATTTATGAAGGCAAGGCGAAAGTCCTGTACGAAGGCCCCGAACCCGGCACGCTGATTCAGCACTTCAAGGACGACGCCACCGCTTTCAACGCAAAAAAGCACGAGGTGATCGACGGCAAGGGCGTCCTGAACAACCGCATCTCCGAGTTCGTCTTTCAGAACCTGAACGACATCGGCGTGCCGACGCATTTCATCCGTCGGCTCAACATGCGGGAGCAGCTCATCCGCGAGGTGGAGATCATCCCCCTCGAGGTGGTGGTGCGCAACGTCGCCGCCGGCTCTCTGGCGCAGAAGCTCGGCATCGAGGAGGGCACCCAGCTGCCCCGTTCGATCATCGAGTTCTATTACAAGAACGACGCGCTGAACGATCCGATGGTCTCCGAGGAGCACGTGACCGCCTTCGGGTGGGCGAGCCCGCAGGAGATCGACGACATCATGGCGCTCGCCATCCGCGTCAACGACTTCCTGTCCGGCCTGTTCCTGGGCGTCGGCATCCGTCTCGTGGACTTCAAGATGGAATGCGGCCGCCTGTGGGAGAACGACACGGTCCGCATCGTCGTCGCCGATGAGATTTCGCCGGATTCGTGCCGTCTGTGGGACATCAAGTCCAACGACAAGCTCGACAAGGACCGGTTCCGCCGCGACATGGGCGGTCTGGTCGAAGCCTATTCCGAGGTCGCGCGCCGCCTCGGCATCCTGCCGGAGCAGGAGACGCCGAACGGCCGCGGTCCGGTGCTGGTGACGTCGAAGGACTGATCTCCGACGACGTCGTCGTTGAAAAACGCCGCTTCATGCGCCGCCCCGCTCCCCCCGGAGCGGGGCGGCGTCGTTTCGACTGGGAGGATAATAATATGCCCATAAAAAACTGGGCCTTCGCCGCGCTCGCCTTCGGCCTCGCCGCCGGTCCCGCCCTCGCCCAGGCCCCCGCCCAAGCGCCCGCGGCGCCCGCGCCCCAGGCCGCCCCGGCCGAGGACGACCGGCCGTCCATCAACATCGAGCAGACGCTGGGCGACATCGGCGCCGGCTGGCGCAAGCACTCGGCCACGGGCGAGAGCGTCACCTACATCTGCGACAACGACGCCTGCGGCGGCCGCGGCGTGATGGGCGTGAGCTCGGCCCGTCCGAGCGAGGATTATTTCAAGAAGATCATCGCCGACCCGCAGGGCGCGCTGCCGAGCTACAAATACGGCAACGACGAGTCCATGAAGGCCACCGGCTGCGCGTTCAAGAGCTACGACGTCAAGAAGGTCAGCGACACGCGAGTGCGCATCGACAGCGTCGGCGGCTGCCCGGACGGCGCTTCGGCGGTGATGACGACCCTGTTCGACGCCAAGGCCGGACGGCTCATGGCGGTTCAGGTGTTGACGAAGGGCGAAAGCGCGGCTCTTAAACTGCGCGACGACAGCGCCGAGAAGATCGCGAAGGCGCTCGACACGCTGTAAGAAGCCCGAACCATTCTCCGCCAAGCGAGGTTGCCCCGATCATGAAGGCGCGCGTCACCGTCACCCTCAAGAACGGGGTCCTCGATCCGCAGGGCAAGGCCATCGAGGGAGCGCTCGGCTCCCTCGGCGTTGGCGGCGTCGAGAGCGTCCGTCAGGGCAAGCTGTTCGACGTCGAACTGGCGACCAACGATCCCGCGGAGGCGGAGGCCACCCTCAAGGCAATGTGCGAGAAGCTGCTCGCGAACACCGTGATCGAGAGCTATCGCTACGACATCTCGGGATGACCTCCATATGATGGAAATCTCCAAGCGCGCCGCCGGCCTCCTGGCCGCGGCCGCGGTGCTCGGCGCCGCCGGCGCCGCCTTCGCCCAGGCCGGACCGGACATCACCGGCCCCAACAACGTGTTCCGGCTGGTTCCGGACGGCGTGAACTGGGTGAAGTTCCAGACCGTGCGCCAGATCGGCGTGCGCTGCACCGACAAGTCCTGCGGCGAGGACCGGGTGTTCTGCACCATCCAGACCCGCACCGACGCCGAGGCCCGCCCGGGCGTCGCCCTGCCGGACGAGACCGTGAAGGCCTTCGGCGACGGCGTTCTCAAGAACGCGCCGAAAGAGTTCTCCACCGAAGTCACCGTTCCCTTCGCGCCGAAGCGCTTCGGCGCCAATTCCGGCCACTGGGCGGAGATGAAGGCGGAGGGCGAGCCCGGCAAGCTGCGCTTCGGCCTGTTCCTGATCGCCGCGAAAGGCTACGACGTGGCCTTCAACTGCGTCGCTCCCGCCGCGCGCTGGGACGAGCACAAGCAGAAGATCGAGCAGGCGCTGGCGGCCGTGCAGATCGCGCAGTAAGACAACGCCGTTTCGTCGCCCTTCGAGGACCCGTCCATGAACGCCGCCGTCATCGTCTTTCCCGGCTCCAACCGCGAACGCGACGTCGCGGCGGCGCTCGCCCGCGCCAGCGGCAAGGCGCCGGCCTTCGTGTGGCACACCGAAACCGAGCTGCCGTCCGGCACGGACCTCGTGGCGCTGCCGGGCGGGTTCTCCTATGGCGACTATCTGCGCTGCGGCGCCATCGCGGCCCGCTCGCCGGTGATGGACGCGGTGCGCGCCCACGCCGCCCGCGGCGGCCTCGTGCTCGGCATCTGCAACGGCTTCCAGATCCTGGTGGAGAGCGGCCTGTTGCCGGGCATCCTGACCCGCAACGCGGACCTGCGCTTCGTGTGCCGGGAGCAGCACCTGAAGGTGGAGCGCAACGACACCGCCTTCACCCGCGCCTATCAGCCGGGCGCGGTGATCGAGGTCTGCATCGCCCATGGCGAGGGCAACTACTTCGCCGATCCGGAGACCGTGGCCCGGCTCGAGGGCGACGGCCGGGTGGCGTTCCGCTACTGCGACGCCGCCGGCGTCGTGGGCGGGCGCGCCAACCCCAACGGCTCGGTGAACGACATCGCCGGGATCTATTCCGAGCAGCGCAACGTGCTCGGCCTGATGCCGCACCCGGAGAACCTGATCGACGCGGCGGTGGGCGGCATCGACGGCGCCCCCCTGTTCGAGGGCCTCGCCCGGGCGGCCTGACCCCCCGCGAGGCGCGCGCTCCAGCGGACGCGCGCGATCCGGACTCCCGACCTTCTCGCCCGAGCCCGTCTCGGGCGATGCGCCTGTGGCGCGCCGGGCCCTTCCGGCGCGGTTCAGGACGCCGTCAGGCGGTGTGGGACATCACGATGCGGACGAGGTCCGCGGCGTTGCGCGCGCCCACCTTCTCCATGATGCGGGCGCGGTGCACCTCGATGGTGCGGGGGCTGATGCTGAGCTGGCGCCCCGCCTCCTTGTTCGACAGCCCTTCGGCGATCAGGGCCAGCACCTCGCGCTCGCGCCGTGTGAGCAGATCGCCCAGCGCCGCGTTGGCGACGACGCCCTCCCGCCGCTCGGCCGCGCGGGCGGCCTCGGCGGTCAGCGCCTCCGACACCCGGGTCACGATCCGCAGCGGGTCGAACGGCTTCTCGATAAAATCGAGCGCGCCGTGGCGGATGGCGTCCACCGCCATGGGGATGTCGGCGGAGCCGGAGATCATCAGGATGGGAGCGGTGAGGCCGCGCTGGTTGAGCGCGCGCAGGGCGTCGAGGCCGGACATGCCCGGCATCACCACGTCGAGCAGCACGCAGCAGACCGACGGGTCCCGGTCGAGCCCGTCGAGGGCGGAGGCGGCGTCGCCATGGGCGCGCGCCTCGAACCCGCCGGCCTCGAACGCCGCGGTCAGAATCTCCCGGACGGCCGCGTCGTCATCGACGATGACCACAACGCGTCTGTCGCCCACCGCGCCCCACATCAGCGTCCCCACGCCTCGCATACGCCGCGGGGTACGCAAAAACCCGCAGACCAGACATCCTTACCTGATCGAACTTTTCCAAAGGCGCAAGGCGTACTTGGGATGCAGTGCGCCAGGGATGGCCGGGGCGCCGACGCCTCACCGCCGCGCGGGCGGCCGCCGCGCGCCGCGCG
>NZ_JBHTMX010000071.1:0-13839 GCF_042679725.1 Methylopila musalis | reverse complement strand
CACGCCACGCTGGTCCGCGCGCCGGACGCCGTGCGCGCCGCCGTCGGCGTGTTCGAGCCGGAGACGCCCGCGCTCGCGTCGCTCGCCGGCAAGGTGCGCGCCGCCTTTGACCCGGCGGGCGTGCTCAATCCGGGAAAGATGCATGACCGCCGCGCCTGACGCCGCCCTGCTCCGCGCCTCCGGGAGCCCGACGCCGTGGCTCGCGGGGGCGGGCCTGATCGCGCTGTTCGCCGTCACGCTGCTGCTGATGGGCCGTCCACCGATCTGCCCCTGCGGAACGATCGAGCTGTGGCACGGCGCGGCCAACGACAGTGGAACCTCCCAGCACCTCAGCGACTGGTACACGCCGTCCCACATCATCCATGGGTTCATCTTCTACGGCGTCGCGGCGCTGATCTTTCGCCGGCTCAAGATCCCCCTTCCCTTCGCCTGGGCGCTGGTGGCGGCGATCGCGGTGGAGGGCGCCTGGGAGGTGCTGGAGAACTCGCCGCTGGTGATCGAGCGCTACCGCGCCAACACCTCGTCCGACGCTTATGCCGGCGACAGCGTGCTGAATTCGGTCTCCGACATCCTCGCGATGGTTCTGGGCTTCCTGTTCGCCCGCAAGGCGCCCTGGCCGCTCACCGTGGCGCTCGCGCTCGCCATGGAGCTGACCACGCTGATCCTGATCCGCGACAACCTCACCCTCAACGTGCTGATGATCCTCTATCCGCTGGAGGCGGTGAAGGACTGGCAGACCGGCGGCTGAGCCGCCGGCCGCATTCCCCCGAGAGAGCCATGCAGACCTCCTTCGCCCCCGAGCGTCTCGCCGTCGATCCGCAGCTGGCCGCGAGCGAGCAGATCCTGCGCACCTGCGTGCATTGCGGCTTCTGCACCGCCACCTGCCCCACCTATGTGCTGCTGGGCGACGAGCTCGATTCGCCGCGCGGGCGCATCTACCTGATCAAGGACATGCTGGAGGGCGACAAGCCCGCCACCGCCGAGGTGGCGCGTCATGTGGACCGCTGCCTGTCGTGCCTGTCCTGCATGACCACCTGCCCCTCGGGCGTGCATTACATGCACCTCGTCGACCACGCCCGGGCGCACATCGAAAAGACCTATCGCCGCCCCTTCGCCGACCGGGCGCTGCGCGCGCTGCTGGCGCGGGTGCTGCCCTATCCGGAGCGTTTCCGGCTGGCGCTGAAGGGCGCGGGGCTCGCCCGCCCGGCAGCCGGCCTGCTGGCGAAGGTTCCGGCCTTGAAGCGGATCACCGCCATGCTGGCGCTGGCGCCGGCGCGCGTTCCGGCGCGCTCCGCCCAGGACGGGCCGCGCGCCTTTCCGGCGCAGGGCGCGCGCATCGCCCGCGTGGCGCTGCTGCAGGGCTGCGCCCAGAAGGTGCTGGAGCCCGCCATCAACGACGCCGCCATCCGGCTGCTGACCCGGTTCGGCGTCGAGGTGGTCCATGTGGCGGGCGAGGGCTGCTGCGGCTCGCTGGTCCATCACATGGGCCGCGAGGAGGAGAGCCTCGCCAGCGCCCGCCGCAACGTGGACGCCTGGACGCGGGAGATCGAGGCCAACGGGCTCGACGCCATCGTGGTCACGACCTCCGGCTGCGGCACCACCATCAAGGATTACGGCTTCATGCTGCGGGGTGACGCGGCCTACGCCGCCAAAGCCGCGCGGGTGTCGGCGCTGGCGAGGGACGTCTCGGAGGTTCTGGCGACCCTGCCGCTCGCCCCCGCGCGCCGCACGGGCCAGACGATCGCCTATCACGCCGCCTGCTCGATCCAGCATGGCCAGCAGATCAAGGACGAGCCCAAGGCGGCGCTGAAGGCGCTGGGCTTCCGGGTGAAGGAGCCCGCCGAGGGGCATCTGTGCTGCGGCTCGGCCGGCACCTACAACATCCTCCAGCCCGAAATCGCCACGCGTCTGCGCGACCGCAAGGCCGCGAACATCGCCCGCACCGGCGCGCAGGCGGTGGTGGCGGGCAACATCGGCTGCCTCACGCAACTGCGCGGGGCGAACGATTTGCCCTTCCTGCACCTCACGGAACTCGCCGACTGGGCCACCGGCGGCCCCCTACCCGCAGCGCTCGACGGCCACGGCTTCGTGCGCGCGGCGGACGCGGCGGAGTAGCGGCGCCGGCGCGTCGCACGGTCATTCCGGCGGGCGCGCCGCCGTCAGAGCCGCCCCCAAGAGCGCCGCAGCGCGCAGTCGGAGCCCTCACCGTCATGCCCGCGCCTTCGCGCGGGCATCCACGACTGCCCCTCCGGCAAAGGCTTGCGCTTGCCCAGTCGTGGATGCCCGAGACAAGCTCGGGCATGACGGTGGAGAGTATGGCTGGGGCAGGCGCGACGCATGGTCATTCCGGCGAGCACGCCGACGTCAGAACCAGCCCCAAGAACGCCGCAGCGCGGCTCTCGAAGCCCCCGCCGTCATGCCCGCGCCTTCGCGCGGGTATCCATGACTGCCCCTCCGGCGAAGGCTTGCGCGTGTCCAGTCGTGGATGCCCGAGACAAGCTCGGGCATGACGGTTTGCGGATGTCCAAACAGGCGCGACGGGCCCTCCACACGGCGGCGTCCGCGAACGCCGTTCCTCTTCCCGCCCAGCCGACGGGACGCCTCGCGCGATCGCCGCCCCTTAATCGCCGCCTGACCCGCGCCACCCGACCCGCACCGTCCAACCCGATCCGCCCGAACCCGCTCACTCCTGACCCCCTTCCCACCTCCCCGCGCACAATCTCGCCGCGCCGCCGCAAAGGCTCTTTACATACATACATACACGGATGTAGCTTCCTCCCATCGGAGGGGCGCGGTTCATGCGCAAGACCAAGGCGGAGGCGGAGAAGACCCGGGACCTGATCCTGGACGCGGCCGAGCATGTGTTCTTCGAGCGCGGGGTCGCGCGGTCGTCGCTGGACGACATCGCCCGCGCCGCCGGCGTCACCCGTGGCGCGGTCTACTGGCACTTCACCAACAAGGTGGATCTGTTCCTCGCGATGCAGCAGCGCGCGCGTCTGCCGCAGGAGGAGCTCTGCGCCTGCATCGTCAACTGCCCCGAGCTCGACCCTCTGCGCGAGGTCGGAGACCGAGTGTGCGACATCTTCCGCGCCATCGCGGCGGACGAGCGGCAGGCCCGCGTTCTGGCGATCCTGCTGATGCGCTGCGAATACACCGACGAGATGGCGGAGGCGATCCGCCGGCAGGACGAGGCCAACTGCTCGCTCGACGAACAGTTCGGGCATCTGTTCGCGCTCGCCCGCGAGCGCGGCCGGCTGAACGCCGCCTTCACGCCGGAGCTGGCGCAAGGCGCGTTTCGCGCGCTGGTGTTCGGCCTGCTGCGGCGCTGGCTGGAGGCGCCCGACGACATGGACCTGACGAGCCGCGGCTGCGCGATCGTCGAAGCCTTTGTCGCCGCGCTGGGCTCGTCGCCCGCGCCGGCGCGACCGGCGGCCGCGACCTGACGCGCGCCGCCTGACCCTTTCGCGGCGCGGCCCGATGAGCCGTCGCCGCGCACGATCTCCGTCGTCGGACCGGACCCAGATCCCGGTCCGACGACGGGGCTAAGAGCTGCGGGCGGCGGCGCAAGCGTCCCCCAACGTCGCCCGCAGCTCCCCTGCGCCCTCCGATCGAAACCGGAGGGACGCCAGCCCTTGGCTTTTACGACAGCGATGCGACGATGGGAAACGGAACCGCCCGGCGGAGACGTTCGGCCGTCGCACGCCCGTCACGCGGATCAGGCAAGAGGGCGCCGCGGCGAACGCCCGAGGCGGTCGCGGCCGGGGATCACGTCCTTCGGCCGCGACCGCCTCACCCAGCCCGCCGTGCGCGTTCCGGAACGAAACCGCCGAAGCGGCGGTTCACCGCTGAGCCCGGCGCGCCGCCGGCCGCAACCGGAGAGGCCCCCATGGCGCCGATCGTCTTCCCCGCCCTCACCGCCTTTTACGGCGCGCTGCTCGCCATCCTGTTCGTCGCCCTGTCCGGCTGGGTGGTGGCCGGGCGGGTGGGCGAGAACGTGCTGCATGGCGACGGCGGCCACGACGGCCTCGCCAGGCGCATACGCGCCCATGGCAACTTCGCGGAATACGTGCCCTTCGCGCTGCTGCTGATCGGGCTTTACGAGGCCGGTGGCGGGTCGGCCGGCCTGACGCGCGGCCTGCTGATCGCGCTGCTGCTGGCGCGGCTGGCGCATCCTTACGGCATGCTGACGCCGCCGAACCACTGGACGCAGTTCGTGTTTCGCGGCGGCGCGGTGGTGATCACCTTCCTGACGATCCTGATCCCCGCCGTCGCCCTTCTGCTGCGCTGAGCGCAAGAGGACGGCGCAAGACCGCGAACGCCGAACCGCCCCGGCCTCGCGCCGGGGCGGCGTCATATCATGCGGGCGGAAGCCCGTCCGCGGCCTGCTTCGCCGGGCCTTCGCCCGTCACGCCCGACGCGCGGACCGGGAGCGCCGCGGCGGGCGCGACGACCGTCTCGACCTGAGCGGTGCGCACGGCGGGCGTCGTGACGACGAAGGGCGGCAGGGCGAGCAGGGACGCCGCGACCGCGGCGTAGGTGGCGACGGCGGCGACGCCAGCGGCGGCGACAACACGATTGGACATGGTCAAACCCCTTCAGGTGGTGGGCGCGGAGCGTTCCGCGCTGTCTTGACCAGCAAAATGATGCGCCGCAGAAAATCATTCAAACGAATGACATCGATTTTCATAATCGATTCCATTCATATCGTTAGGAGAAGGCTGAAAGCGCGTCCGGCGTGACGGCCGCGCCATCCCGGAGACGCCGAGCGAAACCGGCCAGCTGTCTGGAATCCCACGTCTTTTGAGAGCTGCGCGATCGGAACGTGTTCCGAGGCCGCGCATGGGGAACACACCGCCGCCGCAAAGCTGGACACTTTGTCCACCCTTGTATATAGACCTTCGTCTAAGTCGCCTGACAGGTGACTGTAATCGTTACAAAAAACATCGGCCGGCGACACCGCGCGCGATGTCGGGTCGGCCATGGGCGGCCCTCTGCGGAGCACCACCATGACCGACAACGGAACCACGCGTCCCTCCGCGGCGTCCAAGCCGCTCGCGATCACCCGCCGCCGTCTTCTCGGCACGGCGCTCGGCGCCGGCGCCGCCTTCTTCGCCTACAAGTGGGCGACGGCCGGCCAGTACCGCGCCGAGACGGCCCAGCGCAAAGTGGACGTCCTGCTCATCGGCGGCGGCGTCATGAGCGCGACGCTCGGCGTGGCGCTGGCGGAGCTGGAGCCCACCTGGACGATCGAGACCTTCGAGCGGCTGCCGAGCGTCGCCGAGGAAAGCTCGAACGGCTGGAACAACGCCGGCACCGGCCATTCGGCGCTGTGCGAGCTGAACTACACGCCCGAGAACGACAAGGGCGAGGTCCAGATCAACCGCGCGATCGACATCAACGAGCAGTTCCAGATCTCGCGCCAGTTCTGGGCCCATCAGGTCCGCACCGGCATCCTCGAGAACCCGCGCGCGTTCATCAACTCCACCCCGCACATGAACCTGTGCTGGGGCGCCGAGAACGTGGACTTCATCACCCGCCGCGTGGAGGCGCTGAAGGCCAGCCCGCTGTTCACCGGCATGGAGATCACCACAGATCCGGCCAAGATCGCGGAGTGGATCCCGCTCTCCATGGCGGGCCGCAAGGACACCGCCAATCTGGTGGCGACGCGCTCCACGCTCGGCGTCGACGTCAATCTCGGCGAGATCACCCGGCAGTTCTTCGGCCATCTCGCCAAGAAGCCGACCTTCGCGCTCACGACCGGCGTGGAGGTGCGCTCCATCACCCGCAACACCGACGGGACCTGGCGCGTCTCCGCCTTCGACGTCAACGACAGCAGCAAGATCTCGACGGTGGACGCGCGCTTCGTGTTCATCGGCGCCGGCGGCGCGGCGCTGCCGCTGCTGCAGCTCTCCGGCATCGAGGAAGGCAAGGCCTATGCGGGCTTCCCCGTGGGCGGCTCGTTCCTGGTGACGGAGAACGAACAGGTCGCCGCCCAGCACCTCGCCAAGGTCTACGGCAAGGCGGACGTCGGCTCGCCGCCCATGTCGGTGCCGCATCTCGACACGCGCGTGCTCGACGGCAAGCGCGTGCTGCTGTTCGGCCCCTTCGCCACCTGGTCGAGCAAGTTCCTGAAGAACGGCTCCTATTTCGACCTGCCGGCCTCGGTGACGCTGGACAACATCGCCCCTACGCTTCAGGTCAGCTGGAACGAGATCGCGCTGGTGAACTATCTCGCCGGACAGCTGGTCCAGTCCCGCGAGGCCCAGCTCGCCGAGCTGCGCCGCTACTATCCGGAGGCGAAGGACGAGGACTGGCGCCTGTGGCAGGCCGGCCAGCGCGTGCAGATCATCTACAACGACCCGAAGAAGGGCGGCGTGCTGAAGCTCGGCACCGAGATCGTGATGGCCAAGGATCGCTCGATCGCGGCGCTGCTCGGCGCCTCGCCCGGCGGCTCCACCTCGCCGGCGATCATCGTGCGCCTGCTGGAGCGCGCCTTCCCCGATCAGGTCGCGGGCGCGTGGAAGGACAAGCTGCTGACGATCATCCCGAGCTACGGCCGCAAGCTGAACGGCGATCCGGCCCTGCTCGCCAGCGTGTGGAACGACACCACCGACGCGCTGCAGTTGGCGTTCCCCGCGCCGGATCTGGCGGGCGTGACGGCCGGCGTCAGCGCGCCCTCGAACGCGCCCGCGCCTGTCGATCGGGAGATCAAGCTCTGACGTCCGCCCGCCTCCCCTGAGGCGGACCAAGGACCATCGCCATCGGGCGGCGCGTCGGGATGCCGGCGCGCCGCCCGATGCGTGACAAGACCTTGCGAGGTCCGGCCGGTGTCAGCCCGCCGTCCCGTCGCGGCCAATGCCGGCGATGAAGCGCGTCAGCGCCGGCGCAACCTCGGCCGGGCTGTCCTGCAGCACCGTGTGCGACGCGAACGGCAGGTTCAGAAGCCGTGCGCCCGCCACGCCCTCCGCCAGTTCGAACGCCTGCGCGCGCGAGACGAGAATGTCCTCGTCGCCATGCACGACCAGCAGCGGCGCGGCGATGCGGCGGACGGATTGGTCCGGATAGGCGTCCGGCCCGGTTCCGAGCCACATGGCGCGGACGGCCTCGAACAGGCGCTCGAAATCCGGCGCCGGGTTCTCCGCCTCGTAGCGCGCCACCTCGGCGGGAAACATCTCGCGCCACCCGGCGGCGGTGACGGAGCGGTAGAGCGCGCGGGTCGGATCGTCCGCCGGCAGCGATCCATGCGCGCCGACCGTGACGAGGAAGCGCGGCCGCGCCAGCCCCGACGCGGCGAGCCGCAGCGCGACGATCCCGCCGTCGCTGTGGCCGATGATACCCGCATCCCCGAGATCGAGCGCCGCGAGCACGGCGGCGACGTCCTCGGTCAATTGGCGATAGCTCAGGACCGCATCGCCCAGCGGCGAGCGCCCGTGCCCGCGGCTGTCGAGGACGACCAGCCTGTGCTCCGCCGCGAGATGGGCCGCGAGCGGCTCGAAGTCGCTCCGGCCGCCGAGGCCGCCATGGAGCAGGACGATCGGCGCGCCGTCGCGCCGGCCGGCCTCCGCCACATAAAGCGCCGCCTCGCCGGCGGAGATGACGCGTCCCCGATCGAACATGGACCCTCATGAGATGAGAGGGGCCGCATGCGGCCCCTCAGCGACGTCAGACACGCCGGCGTCCGGCGACGGCGATCAGTTGAAGACCATGCCGCCGTCGATGATGAGGGCCTGCCCGGTCATGTAATCCGAATCGGGACCGGCCAGGTAGGACACGCAGGCCGCGACGTCCTCCGGCTCCGAGATGCGGCCGAGCGCTACGTTCTTCGCCCACTGCTGCAGCCCCCATTCCAGCGACTGGCCGTTCGCGTCGGCCACCTTCTGGGCGATGCCTTCCATCATCGGCGTGCGCACGATGCCGGGGCAGTAGGCGTTGCTCGTGACGCCGAGCGGAGCCAGATCCCGGGCCGCGGTCTGGGTGACGCCGCGGATGGCGAACTTGGTCGCGCCATAGACCGCAAGGCTCGGATTGCCGACCTGTCCCGCCTGGGACGAGGCGTTGATGATCTTGCCGACCACCTGGCCCTTGCTGGCGGGCGTGCGCGCCTTGAAGTGCTTCAGGGCGGCCTGGATGCCCCAGTAGACTCCGCCCACATTGACGTCGAACACCCGGCGATAAATCTCTGGCGTGATGTCCTCGATCGGCGTGACCGGGCCGAGCCCGGCGTTGTTGACGATCACGTCCAGACGGCCGAAGCGGGCGACGACCTCGTCCACCGCCCGAAACACCTGCTCACGCTCCGACACGTCGACCTGGACGCCGATGGCCTCGCCGCCGCCGGCCGCGATCGCGTCGGCCGCCGCCGTCGCGGTCTCGGCGCTGTAGTCGAGGCAACCGACCGCGAAACCGTCCTTGGCGAGACGGATCGCGATGGCGAGGCCGATGCCCTGCCCGGCGCCCGTGACCACCGCGACTTTCCTGCTGACAGACATGCTGCTGCTCCTTCAGATCTCGCTGAACCGGAGCCCCTCCCGTCCACGACGCGGGAGGGGCCGGAGTTCTAGAACCGCGCGTCGATGTCGACGACGCCGATCAGCTTGTGGTTGACGAATTCCTTCAGGCCGAGGCCGATCAGCTCCCGGCCGTAACCGGAGCGGCGGATGCCGCCGAAGGGCAGGTCGGCCTCGACCTTGGTCGGGTGGTTGACGAAGACCATGCCGGTGGAGATGCGCCGCGCCACCTCGGCGCCATGCCGGGCGTCCGTCGTGAACACCGAACCGCCGAGGCCGAAGGGGGAGTCGTTGGCGATGCGCACCGCGTCGTCTTCGTCCTTCGCGCGGAACAGCATCGAGACCGGGCCGAAGAACTCCCAGTAGCGCGCCGGGTTGTCCTCCCCGAGATCCGTCAGGATGGTCGGCTGCACGAAGGCGCCCTGGTTGGGAACCGGCGGACCGACCTCCTCCGCCTTGGCGCCCAGCTTGACGGCCTCCCGGATCTTCTCCTTCACCTCGTCGGCGGCGCCCTGCGAGGACAGCGGCGCGAGCGTCGTCTTCGGATCGAACGGATCGCCGGCGACAAGCCCGGCGACGCCCGCGCGATAGCGCCCGAGGAAGTCGTCATAGACCTCGTCGACGACGATCATGCGCTTGGAGGAGACGCAGACCTGACCGCCGTTCCAGTGGCGGCCGAACACGGCCCAGTCCGTCGTCTTCTTCAGGTCGGCGTCGGCGAGCACCACGAAGGCGTCCGCGCCGCCGAGCTCCAGCGTCGACTTCTTCAGCGCCTTGCCGGCCTGCGACGCGACGATGGCGCCCGCGCCCTCAGAGCCGGTGAGCGCGACGCCGTGCACGCGATCGTCGTTGAGGATGAGCTCGATGTGCGAGCGCTTGGCGTAGAGGTTCGTGAAGGCGCCGGCCGGCAGGCCGGCCTCGGCCATCAGCCGCTCGAAGGCGGCGGAGCTCTGCGGCACGTTGGAGGCGTGCTTGAGGAGCACCGTGTTGCCGACGGAGAGCTGCGGCGCGAGGATGCGGGCGATCTGGTAATAGGGGAAGTTCCACGGCTCGATCGCGAGCAGCACGCCGAGCGGCTCGTGAACGATGATGTTCTCGCCCTCGGCCGGATCGAGCACCGGCAGCCGCTCCGGCTTCAGGAGCGCCTCGGCGTTGCGCACGTAATATTCGAAGATCTTGGCCGAAAGCTCCACTTCCGCTTTCGCCTCGGCGGCGAGCTTGCCCATCTCCAGCGTCAGAAGCCGGGCGTAGGCGTCGCTGTCGCGCCTCAGGATGTCGGCGGCCTTCTGCAGAATGCGGCCGCGCTCGGCGAAGGAGGTCTCGCGCCAGGAGAGGAAGGCGGCGTGCGCCCGCGCGATCGCGTCCCTCACCTCGGCGTCGGTGGCGTCGGGAAACGATGCGAGCGTTTCGCCGGTGTAGGGATTGATCGTGGCGTAAGCCATGACGGCTCCTTTCCAGAAGGTCGGCCCCATGGGCCGGCAGGATGTCGAAGGTCTGGCCGCATCGGCGGACCAGGGAGGGGAAAGAGTTAAGAGGGAGGCGCGGCACCGTGCGTCGTCGCGCGATCGGACCGCTCACGCCTCGGGCGCGGGGACGACGGATGAGGTGTGACGGAGCGGGCGGCCGCCGGTCAGCCCGGAACGCCGGGCCGCGTCATCGAACGGCGCGCGCGCCGAGACGCCGCCGGGTCGGACTGGCGGCGGATGGGGCGGCCTTCTGCGGCGCGCGCCCTGTGTCCGACGCGGTCTGGCTTTGCGCCCATGTCTGGACGACACGCCGACCAAGCCGGCCGGCGGCGTCCGTCACCATGATGGTCATGAGGCGAAATCCCTGTCTCCCGTCGGCGATACAGGGGAAATAAGCATCACGATGGTTATGTGAGTATGCCCAGAATGGGGCATGTGGAATGCGTTTCGGAGGGGTTTTACGCCCCGACCGGCGATACGATGGCCGGGATGGCCGAGGTCAGCCGCGTGGCGCTTGAGCGCCATTCCCAGCCGCGCCGCCGACGTCCTAAACGCTTGACCTTGAAGGCTCGAAGGTCGTCCGAACGCCGTTCGAGACGCCATCCGACGTCACGCGTCACGGCGCGAACGCGGCCTGAAACCGGGCGGAGGAACAGCGGGAACGCCGACGTCTCGCGCCGGACGAAAACCGCCAGCAATTTTCAATGATGGGAAGTGGCGCACCCGACACGATTCGAACGTGTGACCTTCGCCTTCGGAGGGCGACGCTCTATCCAGCTGAGCTACGGGTGCCTGCGCGCTTGAGCGGGCGGAACCTAGCCGATCGCGGCGGCGGACGCAACGGATGGCGGGCGGGCGACGGCGATCTTCTACTGCGGGGCCCCGCCTCGCCTCACGCCGGGTCTTCGGCGGCGGTCTCGGCGCCGCGGCGGCGGATGCGGGCGTTGAGGTCGCGGTCGAACAGGGGCACGTCGCGGCGTTTCAGGGCGACCACCAGCACCGCGCCGGTGAGGAAGCCGCCCACATGGGCCCACCACGCCACCTGCGTCTCGCCCGCGAGCAGGGCGTTGCCGAGCTGGAACGCCACCCAGGCGCCGATGATCCAGAACGCCCGCAGCCGAACGGGGAGCCGGTAAAACACCAGCACCCACACCTTCACCTGCGGATGCAGCATCACATAAGCCGCGACCACCCCGGCCACGACGCCGGAGGCGCCGACCAGCGGCGCGTCGGGGTTGGAGGCCGCGGCCGCATGGGCCACGCCGCCGCCGATCCCGCAGAGCAGGACGAACAGCACGTAGCGGACATGGCCGAGATCGTCCTCCACATTGTCGCCGAACACCCAGAGGAACAGCAGGTTTCCGATCAGGTGCAGCACGCCGCCGTGGAGCACGAGCGAGGTGACGAGCGTCGCCCAGGGCGGAACCACCTCATAGCCCTCGGGCAGCACCGCCTCGCCGAACAGCACGCTCGGGATCAGGCCGAAGGACACCGCGGCGCCGGTGGCGGCCGGAAGCAGCCAGCCGGACTGGAACGCCACATAGACGACGAGGCACAGCGCGATGAAGCCGTTGTTCACCCACGCGTGCTTGATGCGCCGCACCGGCGCGTCGTCCAGAATGGGGACGAACATGAGCTCTCCGCCGTCCTCGCCTGTCGGCCGCGGGAGGCCGCGGCCGTCGGTCGGCTGATTATCGGCCGCTCTGGAGCGAGGGCAACGCCCCCGTTCATCAATGTGGCGTCAGCGTGTCTTTCCGGGCGCCCACAACACGTCGCCCACCTCGGCGTTGGCGGCGCGGGCGGCCACGAACAGATAGTCCGACAGCCGGTTCACATAGGACAGCGCCGGCCGGGACACCGGCTCGCGGGCGGCGAGCGCCGTCATCAGCCGCTCCGCCCGCCGGGCGATGGTGCGGGCCATGTGCAGATGGGCGGAGAGCGGCGTGCCCGCCGGCAGCACGAAGGACTTCAACGGCGACAGCGCGGCGTTGGCGGCGTCGATGTCCGCCTCCAGCCGCTCCACTTGGCTCGCCACGATGCGCAGCGGCTCGTAGCCGAGATCCTGCCCGGTGTCGGGGGTGGCGAGATCGGCGCCGAGATCGAACAGCTCGTTCTGGATGCGCGACAGCGTGACGTCGAGCTCCGGCCCCGCATGCAGGCGGGCGACGCCGAGCGCGGCGTTGGTTTCGTCCACGGCGCCGTAGGCCTCGACCCGGAGATCGTGCTTCGGGCGGCGTCCGCCGGCGGCGAGCCCGGTGGTGCCGTCGTCGCCGGTGCGGGTGTAGATCTTGTTCAGCTTGACCATGGCGTCAGCGCCCCATGAACCAGAGGGTGGTCATGATCACGACCACCGCGACGAACTGCAAGCCGACGCGCCAGCGCATCAGGGTCTGCGACCGGCCGGCGGGGCCGTCGCGCATCATGTTGGCGAGGCCGAGCAGCAGCACGATCGCCACCGCCGCAAGCGCGATCGGAACGGCGAAGGAGGACAGGAAGGCGGCCATGGGCGCTCCTCAGCGGTTCAGGACGAGGATCGAGGCGTTCAGCAGCGCCGCGAAGCTCACCCAGGCGAGATAGGGCCACAGCAGCAGCGCCGCGGCGCGGTCGATCGCCCGGAAGCGGACGATGGTCCAGGCGATGGCCACCAGCAGGGCGCCGATGACCGCGAGCCCGAGCGCCGGCGACTGCGCGCCGAAGAAGGCGAAGGACCAGCCCACGTTCAAGACGTACTGGACGCCGTAGGCGAGAATCGCCCTCCCCCGCGCGGCGCCGCGCCCGAGAACGGCGGCGCGCCACAGCGCGAGCGCCATCAGGACGTAGAGGATGGTCCAGGCGATCGGGAACGCAGCCTTCGGCGGATTGAAGGGCGGCTTCGCAAGCGTCTCGTACCAAGGCAGGTTCGGCGTGGTGACGCCCGAGCCGAGCACGGAGGCCGCGACGCTGAGCGCGAGCGCGGCCGCCAGGACGAGAAGGGAGCGCGGCGAAAGCCAGCGGGGCGCGACGGCGTCGGTCATGGCCCCGACATAGCGCGCCGCGCCGGTCTCCGCGAGAGGCGAGACGCCACGCCGACCGCGTCGCGGGCGCCTCCCTTCGTCGTGGGCGGCCGGGCGCGGGGCCTTCTCGTTTTCGCGCCGCCTGTGGCTTGCGCGCGCTCGCGCCCCGGCGCTCACGCCTTGTACGGTCAAAAGCCAGTGGGGGAACGGGCGCCGGGGGAGCGGGATGTTCGACAGTCTGCGATCGTTCATGTCGGAGCTGACCGGCGCCGACGGCGGCGGCCATTTCGCGCTCGGCGATCACCGGGTCGCGGCGGCGGCGCTGCTGGTCCACCTGATCCAGGTGGACGGCGTGGCCGAACCGCACGAGCGCGAGGCGCTGCGCGCCGTGCTCAAGGCCCGCTTCGGGCTCGGCGACGCGGAGACCGAGGAGCTGATCGCCCTCGCCCGCCAGCGCGACGAGGAGGCGGTCGATCTCTACGCCTTCACCAGCGTTCTGAAGCGCGCGCTCGACGCGGAGGGCCGCGCCGCCGTGGTGGAGATGATGTGGGAGATCGTGTTCGCGGACGGCGCCGCCCACGAGCTCGAGGACAATGTGGTGTGGCGCGCGGCCGAGCTGCTCGGCGTCTCCAGCCGCGAGCGTGTGGAGCTGAAGCGCCGGGTCGCGGCGCGGGCGCGCACGGCCTGACCTCGGGCCTCTTGCCAGAGCCGCCGTCGCTCGGCATCCCTGCCCGCCGATGACCACCACGCCGCTTCCCATCGACGAGGCGCTGCCGCGCCTGCTCGCACGGCTCGAGGCCGGGCCGAACGCCGTGCTCACCGCGCCGCCCGGCGCGGGCAAGACCACGCGCGTTCCGCTCGCTCTGCTGTCAG
>NZ_JBHTMX010000070.1:0-14100 GCF_042679725.1 Methylopila musalis | reverse complement strand
GGGAGGGGCGGCCGCTTGCGCTTGCGCCTGGGCGCTACCGGGTGTCCCAGGTCGCGATCCCCGACGGCGCGGTGCTCGTGGGCGCCCCGGAGCTGACGCGGCTGGAGCTGTCCGCTCCCGGCCCGGTGCTCGTCGCCAAGGGCGTCCGGCGGATCGCCCTGCGCGGCCTCGTGCTGGACGGCGCCAACGCGCCCGCCGATTTCCAGACCGGCGCGCTGCATCTGGAGGACGTCGGCGAGGCGGCGCTCGACGAACTCGCCGTGCTGGACGCCGGCGGCAGCGGCGTCGTGTGGCTGCGCAGCGGCGGCGCCTTCCGCCGCGGCCGCATCGAGCAGGCGCGCCATGCGGGCCTGTTCTGCATGGACGGTAACGGCGTGACGGTGGCCGACAGTCTGGTGCGCGGCTGCCGCAACAACGGGCTCGTGGTGCGCCGCTCCGCCAAGGCCGATGACGGCTCCGTCATCACCGGCAACCGCATCGAGGACACCGGCGCGCTGGACGGCGGGCTCGGCTGGAACGGCAACGCGGTCAATGTCTCCAAGGCCGGCGGCGTGATCGTCTCCAACAACGCCATCCGCCGCTCCGCCTTCTCGGCCGTGCGGGCGCACGAGACCACCGACGTGCTGATCTCCGGCAACACCTGCCTCGAGGGCGGCGAGACCGCGCTGTACGTGGAGTTCGGCTTCGACGGCGCGGTGGTGTCCGGCAATCTGGTGGACGGCGCCGCGAGTGGGATCGCCGCCGCCAACTTCAAGGAGGGCGGCAAGCTCGCCGCGATCACGGGGAACGTGCTGCGCAACCTGTTCCGCCGCAAACTGCTGGACATGCCGGGCGAGGGCTACGGCCTCGGCGTCGGGATCGAGGCCGGCGCGGCTGTCACCGGCAACGTGATCGAGAACGCCGCCGCCTTCGGCGTCTACGCCGGCTGGGGGCCGTATCTCCGCGACGTCGCGATCAGCGGCAACGTCATCCGCGACTGCGAGGTGGGGGTCGCGGTCTCCGTGGTCGACGGGGCGGGGCCGGCGACCATCGCCGGCAACCTGATCGCCGGTTCGCGCAAGGGCGCGGTGGTCGGATACCGCTGGACCGAAGCCGCCACCCGCGACCTCGCGGTCGTCGGCGCTGCCGGTTTTTCAGGCCTGACGGTGGGGTCGAACACGGTCCGGTGAGCCGTCCGTTGTTTATAACAGCTTGAAATTCTTAGAATTGCCGCGCTTCGCAACGCGCGCCGGGCCGTAAAGAACAACAAGGTTAACGAAACCTTAACAATGGCGAGGTTGCGACATTTCAGAGACAGTGGGGTGGGAATGAGAATGTGTGGCCGTCAGGGGAGTAGCATTCGGGCCGCAAAAACTGTGTTCTGCCTCCAGCGGAGCCGAGTCGGGGGACGCTTATTCGCCTTTAGTCGCGCCGTTGCTGACTTTCGATTTGAGAGGGTGGCTGGTGAAAACCGAAGGTGGAAACGAAAATGATCTCGGATAAGCGGCGCACCCACAACGGGGCGTCGATCGGAGGAAAGAACGAAATGAACACTGTGATGAAGTATGCGGCGGCGGGCGCCTTCGCGCTTGGCGCCATGACCACCGCCGCCTTCGCGGGCTCCGTGACGCAGCCGGGCGAGCGCGTCGGCCTCGCCGCTGGCGCTCCGCTGCCGGAAGGCGTCTACTTCGTGAACACGCTCGACTGGGGCGTTCGTCGCGTTCGTGACGGCAATGGCGGCCGTGGCGACGTGACCGTCGCTGTCGACATCCCGGTCATCGCCTGGTCGACCCCGTGGCAGGTGCTCGGCGGCCGCGTCCAGGTTCTGGTCGCCACCCCGCTGATCCACGTCGCGACCGACAACAACCTCGGCGGCGACACCGAGTACGGCTTCTACAACCCCTTCGCGGCCGTTCAGCTCGCTTGGGACCTCGGCAGCGGCTTCGGCTTCAGCTACTACGCCGGCTTCTACTTCAACGCCGGCTCGAACGATCTCGCCTTCCAGTCGACCTCGTTCAACCACGCCGCCGCGGTCAGCTACACCGCTGACGGCTGGAACCTGACGGCGAACCTGATCAACGGCATTCACATCGACGAAGACCGCGGCTATCGCTACCCGGACTTCTTCAACCTCGATCTGACCGCCACCAAGACCTTCGGCAAGTGGGAGCTCGGTCTCGCCGCTTACGGTTCGTGGGACTACAACACCCCGCGCGGCGCCGCCAAGCAGAGCCAGTTCGCTCTCGGCCCGCTCGTCGGCTACAACTTCGGTCCGGTCATCCTGCAGGCTTACCTGACCCGCGACGTGTACCAGAAGAACTACGGCGGCAAGGACACCCGCTTCTGGTCGCGCATCATCGTGCCGCTGTGGTCGCCCGAGAAGCCGCTGGCTCCGCTGGTCACCAAGTACTGAGATCGATCGGTTCCTCGCGGACCGGTTCGGATGGGGAGCGCCTTGGCGCTCCCCATTTTCGTTTGAAGCGCGCCTTAGGCGATGACGAGGCGCTGAGACGCGGTGTGCGAGCCGGCTGCCCGACCGCGCTGTGGCGACGCGCAAGGCGCGCGTGGACCTCGCGGGCGAGAGGGCGGCTCTGCCGTCTCCCCTTCGCGTCGTCTGCGGTTCGACGGTCTTTCGCAGGCCGGGCACGCCGGCGCGCATCGCGGGTGGCGCTCGCGTCCGACGTCCGCGCTGTCGTTATCGCGCGGCCGCTCCCGTCCGTCGTCACGTCCACCGCGGGCGTCCCCGACGTTGGGCGGGCGGACACGCGGATGTTCAGGGTCCGGCCGGCCGGTCGGTTCAGCCGGGAGCGTGACGACCGGCGTGCTGTCTGCCCGCGCCGCCTGAGGATTCCGAGCCTCGCAGCCCCGGCCCCCGCGTCAGCCGTCGAGGGGCGGCGACAGCGGCAGGCGCAGGCTGACGCGCAGTCCGCCGCTCAGCCGGTTCTGCAGCGACAGCGCGCCGCCGGCGGCCTCCGCGAGGCTCGACGCGATCGACAGGCCGAGGCCTGCGCCGTCGCTGCTGGTGTCGAGCCGCTCGCCCCGCTTCAGCACGTTGGCGAGCTTGTCCGCCGGCACGCCGGGGCCGTCGTCCTCGATGTCGATCGCGGCCTCCCCGTCGGCGCGGCGCAGCGCGAGGCGGACGGAAAGCCTGGCGTAGCGCGCCGCGTTCTCCGTCAGCACGCCAATGAGTTCGGCGAGATCGTCGGCGTCCATGTCGACGCGCAGGTCGTTCGGGGCCTCGATCGTCCAGTCCAGCGTCTCGCCTCGGGGCGTGCGTCGCAGCACGCTGACCACGTCGCGCATCACCCGCGTCGGGTCGGTGCGCGCCCGGCGGTCGCGGTCCGCGATGCGCGCTCGCGCCATCTCATGGTCCACGAGGCGGCGCATGGTGGCGATCAGGCCCTCGATGTCGTCGGCCGCCTGATCCTGCCCCGCCTGTCGCAGCCTGAGAACATCGCCGGCGAGCGCCTGCAGGGGCGTCTTCAGCCGGTGCGCCAGATCGGCGGCGCGTTCGCGCGCCTTGCGCAGCTGCTCCTCGCGCGATTGCAGCAGGGCGTCCACCTCCGAGGTCAGGGGCTGCACCTCCTTCGGAAAATCGCTGCCGAGGCGATGGGAGGCGCCGTTGCGGATGCGCGCGATGCGAAGGCGCAGGTCCGTCAGAGGCCGCAGCCCGATCGCGATCTGCGCCGCGCTCGCTGCGAGCAGCAGCAGCGCCAGCAGCGCCAGATAGGGCAGCAGGTCGCGCCGGAAGTCGGCGGTGGCGCGGGTGATGTCGGAGCGGTCGATGGCGACGGCCGCCACCACCTTCTGCGCCCCGAGCCGGCGTTCGGTCACCACCTCGCGCAGCACCAGCAGCAGCGGCGCGCCGCCGGGGCCAATGATGGTGGTCTGCCGCGGCGCGGGGCCGGGGGAGGCGGGAAGCGCCAGCGTCGCGTCCCACAGCGAGCGCGACCGGCGCACCCCGCCGTCGCTCGCCACCTGCCAGTAGAGTCCGGAGAGAGGCCGCTCGAAGCGCGGATCGACCAGCGCGCGCAGCACGTCCAGCGTGCCGGACCCGTCTTTCCCGAGGCCTGCGATGACCTGATTGAGATGGAGCGTGATCTCCTCCGCCACCCGGCGCTCCACATGGCGCTCGAACAGCAGCGACAGGCCGATGAAGGCCGCCACCAGCGCCAGCCCGACCGACGCGAGGCCCGCGAAGACGAGCCGTAGCCGCAGCGACAGCCGGTTCAGCACGTCTCAGGCGCCCATCATGTAGCCGAAGCCCCTGCGGGTGGTGATGGCGTCGGCGCCGAGCTTCTTGCGCAGCCGCGCCACCATCGCCTCCAGCGCGTTGGCGTCGCGGGAGAAGTCGTCGCCGTAGACGTGATCCTGCAATTCGGTGGTGGAGACCACCCGTCCGCGGTGATGGGCGAGATAGCTGACGAGGCGGTATTCGAGCGGCGTGACGTTGAGCGGCAGCCCGTTCTGCGCCACGCGCATGGTGCGGGTGTCGATGGTGAGCGCGCCGATCTCGATGGTGGCGGCGCCGTGGCCGACCGAGCGGCGGATCAGCGCCCGCACCCGCGCCAGCAGCTCCTCGAACTGGAACGGCTTCGGCAGGTAGTCGTCGGCGCCGGCGTCGATGCCCTCCACGCGCTCGGCCCAGCTTCCGCGCGCGGTGAGCATCAGCACCGGCATGTGCCGTCCCGCGGCGCGCCACTGCTTCAGCACGCTGACGCCGTCCATGTTCGGCAGGCCGAGATCGAGCACCACGAGGCCGTAGTCCTCGGTGTCGCCCTTGAACCAGGCCTCGCGTCCCTCCGCGACGAGATCGACGGCGTAGCCGGCGGCGGTCAGCACTGTCCGGACGTCCTCGCCGATGCGCGGATCGTCCTCGACCACCAGCAGGCGCATGCCTATTGCCCTTCGCGCGACAGAATCACGCCGGTGGCGGCGTCGATCTTCACCTCCAGAAGCTTGCCTGACGGCGAGATGATCTCAAGCTCGTAGATGTAGCGGCCGTCGTCGTGCTCGAACTCGATCTCGATGATGTCGCCGCCGATCTCCTTTCGCGCGATCGCGACGATCTCCTCCAACGGCCGCACCCGGCCGGACTTCAGCGCCTCGCTCGCCTCGTAATGGGCGCGCGTGTCGTCGGTGTGGCCCGGCGCAGTCTGGCCGAGCGTGAGCGCAAGAGCGAGCGCCGCGGCGCCGATGAGCGTGCGGGTCCAGCGGGGTGAGGTGAGGCGGCCAATCATGCCGGAACCGTGATCCCATGCCGCTGACAGATCGCTGACACGGCTCGTCAGGAGCGTGCAGGGCGGCGTGGGCCAAGGTCCGGCGAACTTCGGCGCGAATCGCCGCGCCGTTCCAGCCCATTTCCGGATTGAGGACGCACGACCATGGCCGATTACAGGGGAACGAACGGGGCGGACACGCTGACCGGCGGCGCGGGCCACGATGAGATCGACGGGCTCGGCGGCGCGGACAAGCTGTTCGGCGGCGCCGGCAATGACGAGCTGGACGGCGGCTCGGGCGACGACGTTCTCGACGGCGGCGTCGGAAACGACGAGCTCGAGGGCGGTTCGGGCCGCGATTTGTTCGTCTACGGCGCGGGCCGCGACGAGATCGACGACTTCAGCCTGAGCGACGATCGCATCCAGCTCGCCGACGGGCTCGGCGTGACCAGCTTCTCCCAGCTGATCGCCAAGGGCCGCTCGGTGGACGGCGGCGAAGACACGCTGTTCGATTTCGGCGGCGGCAACACCCTGCTGCTGGAGGATGTGAGCCTCGGGTCGCTTAAGGCGTCGCATTTCGTGGGCCTGACCGGCGGCTCGACGCCGACCGAGCCGTCCCGTGACGGCGACGACACGCTGACCGGCACGAACCAGGCCGACTACATCGACGGTCGTGGCGGTAACGACGTGATCCGCGGCGGCCGGGGCGACGACGAACTGCTCGGCGGCTACGGCGACGACCAGCTGCATGGCGACCGCGGTAATGATGAAATCAAGGGCGGGCCGGGCAACGACATCCTGAGCGGCGGACTGGGCAACGACGATCTGGAAGGCGGCTCCGGGCACGATCGCCTCAACGGCGGCGCCGGGCGCAACGAACTTCATGGCGGGCGCGGCCGGGACACCTTCGTGTTCCACGAGGGCGTGACCGAGGTCGAGGACTTCCAGGCCGGCTTCGACCGGCTGGAGATCGACGCGTCGCTCGGCGTGAGCACCTTCAGCCAGTTCATCGCGCGCGCCACCGTCACCGACGGCGGCGAGGACCTGACCTTCCGCTTCGGCGCCCACGAGCTGACGCTCGAGAACGTCGCCATCGCGGATCTCAGCGCCTCGGACGTGCTGTTCGTCTGATCCCGAGGACGCGGGAGGCGGCGCCGACCCGGCGTCCGCCTCCCACGTCGCGTGTCAGGCCGCGCTCAGAGGTAGCGCTTGAGCTCGGCGGCCACGTCGGCGGGCTCCCGCTTCAGGTTCAGCGGCTGCACGAAGGCGCCGTCGCGGTCCATCAGATAGACCAGCGCCGTGTGGTCCATGGTGTAGTTGTCGCCGTCGAGCGGCACCTTGCGGGCGTAGGCCCGGAACGTCTTCACCGCGGCGTCCACCTGCGCCTGCGAGCCGGTGAGGCCCCGGATGCGGGGCGAGAAGCTCGACAGATACTCCTTCAGCGTCTCCGGCGTGTCGCGCGCCGGGTCCACGGTCACGAACAGCGCCTGCAGCTTGTCGGCGTCGGGCCCAAGCGCGTCGAAGGTCTGCGTCATCTCGGACAGCGCCGTCGGGCACACGTCCGGGCAATGGGTGAAGCCGAAGAACAGCAGGTAGGGCCGGCCCTTGACCTCCGCTTCGGTCACGGTCGCGCCGTTCTGGTCCACCAGCTGGAACGGGCCGCCGACGCTGGAGGGCTGCGTCGCCGTGGCGCCGCCCGAACCGGAGGCGCCGTAATGCACGAGCCCGAAGCCGATGGCCGCCGCGCCGACGGCGAAGGCCAGCGAGCCGGCGATGAAGGCGGTGCGGGCGGACATGGACGACGTCTCCTGATGGGATGATGCGCGCCTACGGCGTCGGCCGCTCACAGGCAGCCTGCGACCGCGGCGAAGGCCGATTGCAGAAACAGCTCGCCGCCTTCGCGCGACCAGAGCAGCAGCGCGGCGGCCAGAACAGCCGCCACGCCGAACAGGGCGGCGACGACGATCGCCGTCGCGGGTCCGCGGCGCTCCCCCTCGATCCTGTCTGTCCGTCCGGTCATGGCGGCTCCGTCGCGCCCCGACACGACGGCGCCCGCGTTGCTTACCCCGTCCGGGGTTGGCGCGTCGACAGCCCGCCGCGCGGCCTCCCGCCACAAAGTCGTGCGATCCCGGGCCGAGGCGCCGCGCCGCCCTTGCCCGGACGCCGGCCGCGCCGTAATGTCCCCGGCGTCGCGGGTGTAGCTCAATGGTAGAGCGAGAGCTTCCCAAGCTCCAGACGAGGGTTCGATTCCCTTCACCCGCTCCAGACCCCATCCCATGATCTGAAAGCCGCGTTGGTCCCTTGAGGGGCTGTGCCCGCGTTCGTAACGCCCGGCGCTCTGCGGCCTCACGCCCCCGTCGTTCCGTCGCCGCGCCGGCGGTCCATCGCGCCAAAGGGCGCTGGCGACCGCGCGAACGCGACCCTGGCGGGCCTCCGCGCGCCGCCCCAATCCCCGGCCACCGACTTCGGTCGCCATTGGTCATTTGCCGACTTCTGCGGAAAGACCCGGGAGCCGCCACGCTGCCCCGTGAGCGCGCTGCGCTGCGGCATTATGTGATCCGCCTATCGCTTTATCGGCATTCCAGATGAAGCGTGAGTCTATACAGAAATAGCCATCGACCGATTGGCGCTTCCAATAGTCAAAGCAGCGAGAACTGATGTCAAAGAGGCATGAGATTCACGCATGGGAGCCATGATGTCGCTGATCGAGAAATATATTCCGTATTTTTAGTTGTCGGTGATGATTGGCGCGGCTATCTGCTGATCAGAGACAAGCCGGTCCGCCGGTCTTCGAAGTATTCCAATTTAGGTGGTCGCCAATGGCCGAGGCTGACGCTTCGCTCAAACGCTCTCACGCCGCCGGTGGGTGGGGCGCTCTTCGCAGCTGCGGCAAGCACCTGCTGGCGAGCGGCTCCGCGCTGATGGGCGCCAAGGCCATGCTGAAGGCCAACCAGCCGGACGGCTTCGACTGTCCCGGCTGCGCTTGGGGCGACCCGGAACACGGCTCGTCGTTCGAGTTCTGCGAGAACGGCGTGAAGGCGGTGGCGTGGGAGTCGACGGAGCGGCGGGCCACGCCGGCCTTCTTCGCCGAGCACAGCGTGAGCGCCCTGCGCGGCTGGACCGACTACGAGCTCGAGAACGTGGGCCGGCTCACCCATCCCATGCGCTACGACGCGGCGACCGACCGCTATGTGGAGACGAGCTGGGACGAGGCCTTCGCCGCCATCGGCGCGGAGCTGCGCGCGCTGAACTCCCCCGACGAGGCGGAGTTCTACACCTCGGGCCGCGCCTCCAACGAGGCGGCGTTTCTCTATCAGCTGTTCGCCCGCGCCTACGGCACCAACAACTTCCCCGACTGCTCGAACATGTGCCACGAGGCCTCGGGCGTCGGGCTCATCCAGTCCATCGGCATCGGCAAGGGCACGGTGCTGCTGGAGGACTTCCATCACGCCGACGCCATCTTCGTGATCGGCCAGAACCCGGCCACCAACCATCCGCGCATGCTGGGCGACCTGCGCAAGGCCGCCATGCGCGGCGCCCGCGTGGTGGTGCTGAACCCGGTGCGCGAGCGCGGCCTGGAGCGGTTCGCCGACCCGCAGGACAAGATCGAGATGATCCGCGGCGGATCGACCTCGATCGCGAGCCATTACGTCCAGCCGAAGCTCGGCGGCGACATGGCCGTGATCCGCGGCGTCGCCAAGATCGTGTTCGCCCGCGACGCCGCCGAGAAGGCCGCCGGCCGGCCCTCGCTGCTGGACGAGGCCTTCCTCGCCGAACACACCGCCGGCCTCGACGCCTGGCGGGCCGAGGTGGAGGCGACCGACTGGGGCCACATCGAGGACCAGTCGGGCCTGACCTACGACGCGATCGAGACGCTGGCCGAGGTCTATCTCGGCGCCGAGCGCGTCATCGCCACCTGGGCCATGGGCGTCACCCAGCACAAGCATTCGGTCGCGACCGTGCGGGAGATCGCGAACCTGCTGTTCCTGCGCGGCCATGTGGGCCGCGAGGGCGCGGGGCTCTGCCCGGTGCGCGGCCATTCCAACGTGCAGGGCGACCGCACCGTCGGCATCAACGAGAACCCGCCGGCCTGGCTGCTGGACAACCTGGACCGGGAGTTCGGCGTCGTATCGCCGCGCAAGCCCGGCCACAACGTGCTGCACGCCATCCACGCCATGGTGGAGGGCCGCTCCCGCGCCTTCATCGGCCTCGGCGGCAACTTCGCCCGCGCCACCCCCGACACCGCCATCGTGACCGAGGCGCTGCGGCGCTGCCGGCTGACGGTGCAGATCGCCACCAAGCCCAATCTCGGCCACATGGCGGTGGGCGAGGTGGCCTATCTGCTGCCCTGCCTCGGCCGCACCGAGATCGACCGCAACTCCCGCGGCAAGACCCAGATCGTGACCGTGGAGGACTCCATGTCCATGGTCCATGGCTCGGGCGGCATCAACAAGCCGGCCTCCAAGCAGCTCAAGTCCGAAGTGGCGATCATCGCCGGCATGGCCGCGGCGACGCTCGGCGACGGCCTCGGCTGGAGCGCCATGGCGGACGACCACGACCTGATCCGCGATCGCCTGTCCCGGGTCATCCCCGGCTTCGAGGACTTCAACGTGCGGGTGCGCCGGCCGCGCGGCTTCTGGCTGCGCAACGCGGCGACCGAGCGGGAGTGGCTGACGCCCTCGGGCAAGGCCGAGTTCTCGGCCGCGCCGCTTCCCGTCGAGGTGGAGCACCAGCAGGCGCGCAAGACCCAAGGCCAGTTCGTGCTGCAGACCTTCCGCAGCCACGACCAGTACAACACCACGGTCTACGGCCTCGACGACCGCTACCGCGGCGTCTACGGCGAGCGCCGGGTGGTCTTCATGAACCCGGACGACATCGCCGCCATCGGCGCGGAGCCGAACGGCCGCATCGACGTGGTCGGCGCGTCCCACGACGGCCGCAGCCGCGTGGCAGAGGATTTCCGGCTGGTGGCCTACGACATCCCGCGCGGCTGCATCGCCGGCTACTACCCCGAGCTGAACGTGGTGGTGCCGTTCAACAGGGCGGGCGAGGGCTCGGACACGCCGCTGTCCAAGTCCACGCTGGTGTCGCTGCGCCCGCGCGAGGCCGCGTGATGGACGAGCAGGGCTTCATGGCGACCGTCGAGGCGCTGGAGCGGGCCGAGCCCGCGCTGACGCCGCTGCACGCCGGGCTGCTGACGGCCCTCGGCGCCGGCGTCGCGGGCGATTCCCGCGGCTTCGCGCGCGTGTTCGGGCTGGCGCACGCGCTGGTGCTGCGCGCGGCGAACGACCTCGCCGAGGATCTCGGCCTCGTGCAGGTGGACGCCCGCGACCCCCGCACCCAGCGCCTGCGCCTGTCGCTCACCGACGCCGGCCGCCGCCTGTTCGCGACCGCGCCGAACCCGGCCGCGCAGAGTTAACCTTCCGTCAAGAATTCGGGCGGTTTCGACACATTCCAATGTCGCCGCGGCCCGGAACGCGCGATGATCCGGCCTTGAGATCAGGCGCCGGGCTCATCCGCCGGCGCCGCAGTCGGGATCGGTGCGGCCATGTCCATGGACAGCGTGACGGAGCTTTACGTAAAGGCGGCTTACGAGGGCGGCGCGGCGATGGAGAGCCCGCCCCGCGACCCGTCGGCGCTGCGGTCCCGGATCGCCATGAGCCTGCTCTGCCTCGGCATCGGCGTCACCGTGGCGCTTCCGGTCGCGGCCGTGCTGACGGTCGTGGAGATCGGCGCACGGCGCTGACGGCGGCCGGGCCGTTCAGGCTTGGCGACGCCGCCTGCCGCGCCAGAACCAGGGCTTCCGCCCGTCGCAGGAGCCCGCCGCATGACCTCGCGCCCTGATCTTCTTCTCGTCGGCCGCCCGGCGGACGATCTCCGCGCCGCTCTCGGACGCAGCTTCCGCGTGACCGACCTCGCCGACGAGGCGGCGGCGGCGCGCGTCGGCCCCGAGGTCGAGGCGATCGCGGCCTTCGGCAAGGGGCCGGTGGACGACGCCCTGATGGCGCGGCTGCCCCGGCTGCGGATCGTCGCCAATTTCGGCGTCGGCTATGACGGGGTGGACGCGGCCGCGGCGGCGCGCCGGGGGATCGTCGTCACCAACACGCCCAACGTGCTCGACGACGAGGTGGCGGACACCGCCGTCGGCCTGCTGATCGCGACGGTGCGGGAGTTCGGCGCGGCGGAGCGGCATCTGCGCGCCGGCCGCTGGGCGAGCGAGGGGCCGTTCCGGCTGACGTCGAGCCTGCGGGGCCGGACGGTCGGCCTCGTGGGCATGGGCCGCATCGGCCAGGCGATCGCGCGCCGGCTGGAGGCGTTCGGCCTGCCGGTGGTCTACCACAGCCGCCGCCCGAACCCGGACGTTCCTTACGCCCACTATCCCGATCTCGCGGCCATGGCGGCGGAGGTGGACACGCTGGTCGTGATCGTGCCCGGCGGCGCGGACACCAAAAACCTCATCGACGCGCGCATCCTCGCGGCTCTCGGGCCGGACGGGGTGCTGGTCAACATGGCGCGGGGCAGCGTGATCGACGAGGACGCGCTGATCGCGGCGCTGCGCGACGGCGTGATCCGTTCGGCCGGGCTCGACGTCTACGCCCACGAGCCGCACGTGCCGGCCGCGCTGATCGCGCTTGAGAACGCGGTGCTGCTGCCGCATGTGGGTTCGGCGTCGGTCGCGACCCGGCGGGCGATGGCCGATCTGGTCGTCGCCAATCTGGAGGCCTACGCCGCCGGCGAGCCGCCGCTGTCGCCGGTGGCGGAGACGCCGTTCCGGGGCTGGCCGGCGGACTGATCTGTTTCTGAAGACGCCGAGGCGCGCCCGTTCAGCGCGTCATGCCCTACGACCACGCTCGGGCATGACGCGTGACGGTCGTGTCTGACAGGATGTGAGCGTCAGGGGTGGCGGCGCCCGCCGGAGGCGGAGGACACCACGCTTTCGATCACGCGCTGGTTGTAGGGCTTCGGAATGAAGGCCACGTCCTTCAGGCGCTCGGGGAAGCTCGACAGGTCGGAGCCCGAGACGAAGGCGAAGGGCAGGTTGCGCTCCTTCAGGTCCTGCGCCAACTCGTAGGAGGTGCCGTCCTCCACCTCGATGTCGAGCAGCGCCAGATCGAAGCCGCCCTTCAGCGCCTTGCGGGCCTGCGCCACCGAGCGGCACGACACGATCTGCGCGTCGGTCCAGCAGCTCACGATGGTGGCGAGGTCGAGGGCCAGGATGGCGTCGTCTTCAAGGATCAGAACGCGGAAAGGCGCCACTGCGGTACTCCGAAACATATGCGCACGCCCCGCGACAACGCCCGACGCGGCGTTCGGTTTCACGCTTCGTAAAACATAATGGTGAGGGGTTCAGAACCGCTCTGATCGGCGGGCCCCTTAGCGCCTCAGCGGGGGCGCAGGGCCTTCAGGCGATAGAGCGCCTCGAGCGCGGCCTTGGGCGTCAGTTCGTCGGGCTCGACGGCGTCGAGCGCTTCCGCCAGCGGGTCCGGGCCGTCCGGCTCGGGGCGCGCGCGGACGGCTGCGAACAGCGGCAGGTCGTCGATCATGCGCTCCACCGGCGAGGCGCGGTCGGCGGCCTCCAGCTCGTCCAGCACCGCCTTGGCGCGCCGGACCACGGCGGGGGGCAGGCCTGCGAGCTTCGCCACCTGGATGCCGTAGGAGCGGTCGGCGACGCCGGGCGCCACCTCGTGCAGGAACACCACCTCGCCCTTCCACTCTTTCACCCGCACGGTGGCGTTGCGCAGCCGGGGCAGGCGGCGGGCGAGCGCGGTCAGCTCGTGGAAATGGGTGGCGAACAGCGCCCGGCAGCGGTTGACCTCGTGCAGGTGCTCGATCGCGGCCCAGGCGATGGACAGGCCGTCGAAGGTGGCGGTGCCGCGGCCGATCTCGTCGAGGATCACCAGCGAGCGGGGGCCGGCGGTGTTCAGGATGGCGGCGGTCTCCACCATCTCCACCATGAAGGTGGAGCGGCCGCGGGCGAGGTCGTCCGCCGCGCCGACGCGGCTGTAGAGCCGGTCCACCACGCCGATGCGCGCCGCCTTCGCGGGCACGAAGGCGCCCGCCTGCGCCAGCACCGCCGCCAGCGCCGCCTGCCGCAGATAGGTGGATTTGCCGCCCATGTTGGGCCCGGTGATGAGCTGCACGAGGCCGGCCTCGGCGTCGGGCTCCGACAGGGTGGCGTCGTTCGGCACGAAGGGCTTGCCGGCCGCCTGAAGCGCGCGCTCCACCACCGGGTGGCGGGCGTTCTCCAGATGGAAGTCCAGGCTGTCGTCCACATGGGGGCGCACATGGCCGCGATCGACCGCAAGTTCGGCGAGCGCCGCGGACACGTCCAACGCCGCCAGCGCCTCGGCGCAGGCGCGCAGGGTCTCCCACGCCGCGCTGACGCGCGCGGCCAGCGCCTCGAAGATCGCAAGCTCCAGCGCGAGCGCGGTCTCGCCCGCCTCGCCGATCCGGCGCTCCAGATCGCCGAGTTCGGTGGTGGTGAAGCGCATGGCGCCGGCCATGGTCTGCCGGTGCACGAAGCTCTCCGCGTGCGGGGCTTTCAGCAGTCGCTCGCCGTGGGCCTGGGGCACCTCGATGAAATAGCCCAGCACGTTGTTGTGCTTGATGCGGAGCCCCCGCACGTCGGTCGCGTCCGCATAGGCCGCCTGCAGCCGGGCGATGACCTTGCGGCTTTCGTCCCGGAGCGCCCGGGCCTCGTCCAGCCGCGGGTCCGCGCCGGCGCGCACGAAGCCGCCGTCGCGCTTCAGCAGCGGCAGCTCGTCGTCGAGCGTGGCGGACAGCTCCGTTGCGAGCGCGTGGTCGGCGGACTCCAGCGTCCGGGCGATGTGGCCGAGTTCGGCGCTTGCCCCGCCGAGCCCCTGCGCGATCGCGGCCAGCGCCTCGGCGCCGGACAGCGTGG
>NZ_JBHTMX010000069.1:0-14297 GCF_042679725.1 Methylopila musalis | reverse complement strand
GTGCGGTCGTCGGCGGGCGCGAGGCGCAGCACGACGTTCGCCACGTCGCCGGCCGCGAGCTCGGCGTCCAGCGCCGGCAGGAAGGCGTCGGTCTCGGACAGCTCCGGCGTGACCAGCGTCAGGCGGGTGAAGGGCGCGTCGTCGGGCATGGCGGGCGGGGCTCGGAGCGAGGGTCGGGGCGCGGTCGGCGTCGTTTATGGCGCGGCCGACATGGCGAAAACGGGGCGAGGCCCCTGAAAACGGCGACGCCGCCGGCGCCGTCCCCGGCGAGGGGAAAGGCCGGCGGCGCCGGATCGGTCGCAGGCGGGCCGGTGAGGCCCGCCCGTTGGCGTCACGCCTTGGCGTAGATGTCGATGATCTTGTCGAGCAGCGCGATCGCCTCGTCGCGCGGGCGCTGGAAGGCGTTGCGGCCCATGATCGAGCCGAAGCCGCCGCCGGCGGCGATCTGGCCGATCTCCTTCAGCAGGGCGTCGGTGTCGTTCTTGGTCTCGCCGCCCGAGAAGATGACGATGCGGCGGCCGCCGAAGCAGCTCTTGACCACGTCCTGGATGCGCTCGGTCAGCGTCGAGACCGGGATGCCGGCCTTGTCGTAGGCCTTCTTGGCGGCGTCCAGCTCGAGCTGCTCGGTCGGCGGCTTCACCTTGATGATGTGGGCGCCGAGCAGGGCCGCGATGTGGGCGGCGTAGGAGATCACGTCCACCGCCGTCTCGCCCTTCTTGGTGAGCGAGCCGCCGCGGGCGTAGGACCACACCACCACCGCGAGGCCGACGGACTTGGCTTCAGCCGCCAGCTCGCGGATTTCCTCGAACTGGTCGTAGGCCGCGTCCGAGCCCGGATAGATGGTGAAGCCGATGGCCGAGCAGCCGAGCCGCACCGCGTCCGCGACCGAAGCGGTGACGGCCTGGTCGGCGTCCTCGTTCAGGCGCGACAGCGAGTTGGCGCTGTTCATCTTCAGGATGGTCGGGATCTGGCCGGCGAAGGTGTCGGCGCCCGCCTCCAGCATGCCGAGCGGCGCGGCGTAGGCGTTGAGGCCGGCGTCGATGGCGAGCTGGTAGTGGTAGTGCGGGTCATAGCCGGCCGGGTTCGGCGCGAAGGAGCGCGCCGGGCCGTGCTCGAAACCCTGGTCGACGGGCAGAATGACGAGCTTGCCGGTGCCGGCGAGGCGGCCGGTCATCAGCAGGCGGTAGAGATTGCCCTTGGTTCCGGGATTGTCGCTCTCGTACCAGGAGAGGATCTCCTTCACCCGGGGGGTGATGAGACTGCGGGGCGCGGTGATCGGGGTCTTGGCGTTCATCGTCCTCTCGGGAAGTCCGGTTCGCGAATGGCGTTGGTATAGAGTGAAACGTTCAGCTTGTCGCGGACAGCGCCGCGACGCCGGGAAGCTCCTTGCCCTCGAGCCATTCGAGGAAGGCGCCGCCCGCGGTCGAGACATAGGTGAAGTCGCCCGCGACGCCCGCGTGGTTCAGCGCCGCGACCGTGTCGCCGCCGCCGGCGACCGACAGCAGCCGGCCGGCGCGGGTCAGCTCCGCCGCCTTGCGGGCGATGGCGACCGTGCCCTGGTCGAACGGCTCGATCTCGAACGCGCCGAACGGCCCGTTCCAGACCAGCGTCTTGGCGCCTTCGAGCACGGCGGAGACCTTGGCGATGGCGTCCGGCCCCACGTCGAGGATCATCTCGTCGGCGGCGACCTCGCCCACCGGCGCGACGCGGTTCGCCGCGTTGGCCTTGAACTCCTTCGCCAGACGCCCGTCGCTCGGCAGCACGATGGCGCAGCCGGCGGCGGCGGCCTTGGCGACGATGGCGCGGGCGGTGTCGGCGAGGTCCTTCTCGCACAGCGACGTGCCGATATCGACGCCCTCAGCGAACAGGAAGGTGTTGGCCATGCCGCCGGCGATCACCAGATGGTCCACCTTGCCGACGAGGTTGCCGAGCAGGTCGAGCTTGGTGGAGACCTTGGCGCCGCCCACCACCGCGACCACGGGCCGCTCCGGCGCGCCGAGCGCCTTCGACAGCGCGTCGAGCTCCGCCTGCATGGAGCGGCCGGCATAGGCCGGCAGCCGCCGCGCCAGACCCTCGGTCGAGGCGTGGGCGCGGTGCGCGGCCGAGAACGCGTCGTTGACGTAGAGGTCGCCGAGCCTGGCGAGCTCGTCGGCGAAGGCCGGGTCGTTTTTCTCCTCGCCGGGGTGGAAGCGGGTGTTCTCCAGCAGCAGCACGTCGCCGGGCGTCATGCGGGCGATCGCGGCGGCGGCCGTCTCGCCCACGCAGTCGTCGGCGAAGCCCACGTCCTGCATCAGCGTCTTTTCGAGCGCCGCGACCACCACCTTCAGCGACTGGCTGTCGTCGCGCTTGCCCTTCGGCCGGCCGAAATGGGCGAGCAGGACTGTGCGCGCGCCCTTCTGCGCCAGCTCCCGCAGGGTGGGGGCGATGGCGCGCAGGCGGGTGTCGTCGGTCACCCGGTCGCCGTCCATGGGCACGTTGAGGTCCACGCGGACCAGCGCGCGCTTGCCGGCCACATCCACGTCGTCGAGGGTCTTGAAGGCTGCGGTCATCAGGGTTCCCTGGCGAAGAGACTGGGATAGTCGACCACGAGGCCGTGCTCGTCGATCGTCAGTTCGGAGGTGAACGAGCCGTCGGCGGCCTCGTAGAGGAAGCGCCGGCCCGGTTCGAGGCAGGTGTAGATCTGGCCGTCCACGATGGGCTCGAACGTGTCGAACGGCACGTAGACCATGCGCAGCTCGACGCGCTCGCCCGTCTTCCAGGCGTTGCGGCGGATCGGCGGCGTGTTGGTGAAGGGCGTCGCGGACAGATCGACGTCGAAGCAGCCGTCGAGCGCGGGCAGGGGCGCGCCCTGTCCGGTGGCCCAATGGCCCTGCCCGTCGGACAGGAGATGGAGGCCGCGGCCGTCCGCGGCCCCGAGCGCGACCTCGCGGACGCGCCAGAGCGGGTCGAGATCGACCCGGTAATAGACGCCGTAGCGGACGCCCGCCTGCTCGCCGATGACGACGCCGCGCGCGACGAAGCGCTCGGCGTCGATCGCGAGCGTCACATGGTCGAGCCCGTTCCCGTCGAGGCTTCGCCAGCGCGCGCTTGTCACGCGCGCCGGCGCGGCGTCCCCCACCGGGGCCTCAGAGGAACTTGGCCAGCGCCACCGCCGTGTCCGACATGCGGGAGGAGAAGCCCCACTCGTTGTCGTACCAGCTCAGCACGCGCACGAAGGTGCCCTCGAGCACCTTGGTCTGGTCGAGGGCGAAGCTCGACGAGTGCGGGTTGTGGTTGAAGTCGGACGACACCAGCGGCGCGTCCACCACGTCCAGAATGCCCTTGAGCTTGCCGGCCGCCGCGGCCTTCACCGCGTCGTTGACCTCCTGCACGGAGGTGGCGCGCTTGGCGACGAACTTGAAGTCGATGACCGAGACGTTCGGGGTCGGCACGCGCACCGACACGCCGTCCAGCTTGCCCTTCAGCTCCGGCAGCACCAGGGCGACGGCCTTGGCGGCGCCGGTGGAGGTCGGGATCATGCTCAGGGCCGCCGCGCGGGCGCGGTAGAGGTCCTTGTGCATGGTGTCGAGCGTCGGCTGGTCGCCGGTGTAGGAGTGGATCGTGGTCATGAAGCCGTGATCGATGCCGATCGCGTCGTTCAGCACCTTCGCGACCGGCGCCAGGCAGTTCGTGGTGCAGGACGCGTTGGAGACCACGATGTGGTCCTTGGTCAGCTTGTCGTCGTTCACGCCGAACACGACCGTCAGGTCCACGCCGTCGCCGGGGGCCGAGATGATCACGCGCTTGGCGCCGGCCTCGAGATGGGCCGCGGCCTTCTCCCGGCTGGTGAAGATGCCGGTGCATTCGAGCGCGATGTCGACGCCGAGGGCGGCGTGCGGCAGCTCGGCCGGGTTGCGGATGGCGGTGGCCTTGATGTCGCCGTGGCCGGCGACCGTGATCACGTCGCCGTTGACGGTGACCTCGGCCGGGAAGCGGCCGTGCACGCTGTCGTAGCGCAGCAGGTGGGCGTTGGTCTCCACCGGGCCGAGGTCGTTGATCGCGACCACCTGGATGTCCTTGCGCCCCGACTCCACGATCGCCCGGAGGACCAGCCGTCCGATGCGCCCGAATCCGTTGATCGCGACCTTGACCGCCATTTTTTTTAATTCTCCTTAGAGATCAGCGAGGAATAATTACCCAGCCGGATGCATTGTATTTAGGCGTAATGCCCTTGGATTCCAAATGTTGCAGCAGTGGGTGACCTTTGGGCGCAACCACACCGTCCCAATTCCCGTTTAGACACGAGCGGCAAACACCTCCTTGCCATTGGGCAATGTGGCGTCCGTCGTAAATTTTCGGGCCAAATCGAAAACGGTTTTGGCAGATCACGCACTGGTGATATTGCGCATGATCTTCCATATCCGCTCGTCCTTCGCTTAAGCGACTGCTGCGTGCTTTTCCTGTGCCAGCTCGACCACCGCCTCGGCGGTGATGCCGAACGTCTTGTAGACCTCCTTGTAGGGCCCGCTCTCGCCAAAACCATGCATGCCGACGAAACCGCCGTCGGAGCCGACGATCGCGTCCCAGCCCTGACGGATGGCCGCCTCGATGGCGATCTTCACCGGCGCCGTGCCGATCACTTCGGCGCGATAGGACGCCGGCTGGTCGAAGAACAGCTCGAAACAGGGCAGCGACACCACCCGCGTCGGCAGGCCGGCGGCGTCGAGCGCTGTCTTGGCCTCGATCGCGAGGCTCACTTCCGAGCCGGTGGCGAACAGGCTGACGGCGGGCGTCCCCTCCGCCGCGGCCAGCTCGTAGCCGCCCTTCGCGGTCAGGTTCTCGCCGCGGTCCTGAAGGCGCAGCTGCGGCAGGTTCTGGCGGGTGAGCGCGAACACGCTCGGCCGCTCCTTGCTCGCCACCGCGATCTCCCACGCCTCCGCCGTCTCCACCGCGTCCGCCGGGCGGAACACGTTGAGGTTCGGGATCGCGCGCAGCGAGGCCACGTGCTCCACCGGCTGGTGGGTGGGGCCGTCCTCGCCGACGCCGATCGAGTCGTGGGTGAAGACCTGCACCACCCGCAGCTTCATCAGCGCGGCGAGCCGCAGCGACGGCCGGCAGTAGTCCGAGAACACCAGGAAGGTGGAGCCCACCGGCAGCACGCCGCCATGGATGGCGAGGCCGTTCACCGCGCCGGCCATGCCGTGCTCGCGGATACCCCAGTGCACGAAGTCGCCGGAGTAGTCGCCCGGCGTGATGGCCTTCATGTTCTTGGTGAAGGTGTTGTTGGAGGGCGTCAGGTCCGCCGAGCCGGACACGAGCTCCGGCAGCGCCTGCGACACCACGGCGAGCGCGCTCTCGCCGGCCTTGCGGGTCGCGACCTCCTTGGGCTCGGCGTAGAGCTTGGCCTTGTACGCGGCCATGGCCTCCGCGAAGCCTTCCGGCAGGTCGCCGTGCAGCCGGCGCTCGTACTCGTCGCGGACGGCGGGCTCCAGCGCCTCGAAGCGGTCCTCCCAGGCGCGGCGGGCGGCCTTGCCGCGCCGGCCGGCCTCGGCCCAGGCGGAGCGCACGTCGTCCGGCACCTCGAACGGGGCGTAGTCCCAGCCGAGCGCCTTGCGGGCGCCGGCGATCTCGTCCTTGCCGAGCGGCGAGCCGTGGGCCTTCTCCGAGCCGGCCTTGGTGGGGGCGCCGAAGCCGATCACGGTCTTGCAGGCGATCAGCGTGGGCTTGTCGGCGTTTTCGGTGGCCTTGAGCGCGGCCTCGATCGCCTCCGGGTCATGGCCGTCGACCCGCACCGCGTTCCAGCCGCAGGCCTTGAAGCGGGCGAGCTGGTCCACGCTGTCGGACAGCGACAGCTCGCCGTCGATGGAGATGCCGTTGTCGTCCCACAGGAACACCAGCCGGTTCAGCTTCAGGTGGCCCGCGATCGCGATCGACTCCTGGCTGATCCCCTCCATCAGGTCGCCGTCGGAGCAGATGGCGAAGGTGCGGTGGTCGGTGAGGCTCGGGTAGCGGGCGGCGAGGATGCGTTCCGCGAGCGCGAGGCCGACCGCGTTGGAGATGCCGGCGCCGAGCGGGCCGGTGGTGGTCTCCACGCTTTCGGTGTGGCCGCGCTCCGGGTGGCCCGGCGTGCGCGAGCCCACCTGCCGGAAGCGCTTCAGCTCGTCGATCGTCATCTCCTTGGAGCCGGTCAGATGCAGCAGCGCGTAGAGCAGCATCGAGCCGTGGCCGGCGGAGAGGATGAAGCGGTCGCGGTCCGGCCAGTGCGGCGCGGAGGCGTCGTACTTCAGCACCTTGGTGAACAGCACGGTCGCGACGTCCGCCATGCCCATGGGCATGCCGGGATGGCCGGAGTTCGCCTGCTCGACGGCGTCCATCGCAAGCGCCCGGATGGCGTTGGCGAGCCGGCGCGTCAGCTGAGTGTCGGTCATGGGCGCGGGTCCGATCGTTCGGGGCGAGGCCGCCGGAGGGGCGCGGCCGCGCCGGAGAAGGTGTCCGGCCGCCCGCGAGCGAGGGCGCGTGAAAGCCCTCGGGACCGCGGAGACCGTGGGAGGTCGCCGGGACGTTTAAAGGGGCGCCGGGGCATGTCAATACGCGTCAGCCCTACGGGCGATCCCCGGCGGGCGGGAAAACGCGGCGGTGGACGGCGCCGGCGGCTCGATTGACGCTGTTTTGGGCGGGCCGGTAAAATAACCGCCTTGAACGCCGGCTTTGGCCCCGCATCCGTCGCGGGCGATGGTCGGAGCGATGCGGAAGGAGAGGCCACGTGGCGGCAGGCGATCTGGACGCGGCGCTGAAACGGCTCGACACGGCGCTCGCCGCCGCCGCCGCCGCGGTGACGCGCGCGCTCGACGCCGCCGACGCCGCCCGCGCCCGGGAGGAGGAGCTGACGGCCTTCGCCGACGACCGGCTGCGCCCCGCCGACCTGCTGGCCCAGGCCGAGGCCCGGGCGGAGACCGCGAGCGAGGGCGACCGCGAGCTGCTGCGCCGGGTGGACGCCGCCCTGGAGGCGGTGTCGCGCACGCTCGCCGAAGCGGAGGGCTGACGCCATGCCTCAGGTGACGGTGACCATCGGCGGCCGCGACTACAAGATGGCCTGCGGCGACGGCGAGGAGGAGCACCTGCTGGCGCTCGGCCGGCTGGTGGACGAGCGCCACGGCGAGCTGAAGCGCTCCTTCGGCGAGGTGGGCGACGTGCGCCTTTCGGTCATGACCGCGATCATGATCGCGGACGAGCTGAACGAGGCCAAGCGCCGCCACGCCGCGCTGGAGCAGGAGATCGAGCGCCTGCGCGACTCCCAGGCCGACGCCGCCTCCGCTACCGACGGCCGCCACGCCGAAACCGCCGGCCGCATCGCCGCCGCCGCCGAACGCCTGGAACGCCTTGCCGACGAGCTGACGGACGGCGCGCGCCGGGATTGAGAGCGCGGGGAGGCGGGTGAGGCGCGCCTTCCCTTGTCCCGGCCTTGAGCCGGGACCCAGAAACGTCTGCGGTTTCAGAACAAGCGGCACGCTTGGAGCGCCATTCGGAACCGTCGGCGGAAATGGGTCCCGGCTCAAGGCCGGGACACAGGAAGGCCGTCTACGTTTGGACCACCGGCGTCACGCTTCCGCGTCTAACGCTCCGGGACCGCGTCATCGTCTTCGCTGAGCCGGCCTCGCTCGTTCATGACGTCTCGCGCGGTGATGGCGAAGGGCTGGATGCGCGTCGGCCAGCCTGTCGCGATCAGATCTTCGATGGCCATGTGCCTTGGCGTGGCGTCGCAGGCGTCGTCCAGCATGCGGCTGAGCTGCAGCAGCGCGGCGCGCTCCCGATCGGTGATGGCGGCGTTCGGTCTCATCTCGCCGTCGTCGCGATGGGGGATCCAGTCGTAAAAGGTCTCGAAGTATTCGATGGGTCCGGCGTTGCGCACGCCATCGTCGCCTTCAGCCAGCGTCTCGACGGCCTCCATGAGCCTGTTTCTCAGGCGTCGATGGAGGACGTGGCATTGGGGTTCGTGGTCCATCGGTGGCTTCGCATTGCGCCGTCCGGCGCCAACTCTTCAAACCGAGACTCGGACGCGCCATCGTGTGCGGGCGCAAGAGGTCCATTCGTGGCGCTTCGCGCGACACCCAAGAGGTTCTGGGTCCCGGCTCAAGGCCGGGACAAGGGAAGGGCGCCGGCGCCCAGGCTGGAGGAGTCCTCCGTCCTTGATCTCGTCCCTCAGTTCAGCCGCACCACCTCCACGCGGCGGTTTTTGGCGCGGCCGTCGTCGCTGTCGTTGGGGGCGGCGGGGGCGATCATGCCGGCGCCGGCGGCCTTGAGGCGTTTGGGGTCGACGCCGTGGCTCGCCGCCAGCGCCTTCACCACCGCCTCGGCGCGGCGCTTCGACAGGTCCATGTTGTAGTCGAAGCCGCCCTGGTTGTCGGTGTGGCCGACGATCAGCGCCGCGAGCTTCGGGTCGCCCTTCAGCAGCGCGGCGATCTCGACAAGGGTCGGCTCCGAGGTCGGCTTCAGCTCCGCCTTGTCGGTGTCGAAGAACACGCCGTAGAGCGCCACCCGGCCGGTCTTGTCGATGGATTTGGCCATGTCCTCGGCCTTCACCGTCACCATCTTCCGGTCGCGGCCCTTGGGCTCGATGACGTGGACCAGCGCGATGGTGCGGCCGTTCAGCGCCTTGCAGTACAGCGTGTCGTTCAACTGGAAGGTGTGGACGGTGACATGGGCGTCGCCGTCCGCGCCGGGGAGCCTCGCCGCGAAGAATCGCTGGTCGCTGATGCTCGAGGTCAGCGCGCAGGCGCCGTTGGAGAAGGCCTCGTCCTTCAGGTCTTCGGAGATCACGAAATACATCATGAAGCTCATGTCGCCGCCGCCGCCGGAGGCTGCGCGCGTGCTGTCGCCGCCGCAGCCGTCGGCGCCCTTGCAGGCGAACAGCACCTCGCCGCCGGCCGCCTCCACCTCGTCCTGGTAGTTGCGCAGCACCTCGAGCGGCGAGCGGTCCTCGGGCAGCACGTAGACCAGCCGGGTCCTGGCGCCTTCCAGATCGAGCTTCTTCGCCGGACGGAAGATGTAGTTGTTCAGCCGCGCGTCGCGCTCGCCGTCCGGGTTCTTCTCGACCTTGGCGAGCGGGATCGAAAAATCGGTGAAGGCCTGCCGCTCGTAGGACACAATGAACGAGCCTTCGTAGCGCTTGAGCAGCGGATTGTCCTTGGCGCCCTTGATGTCCTTGGTCGGGACGGCGGCGTCGGCGAGCGCGGCCGCCGGAAGAAGCCCGAGCAGGCCCGCGAGCAGCAGACGGCGGATGAAGCGCATGACGTGTCCCCCCGGAGAGCCGCGCGTTCGCCGGTCCGTGTCCGGCGCGCGGTCGTCGTTGGCGGCGAGCTTGGCGCGTTTCGGGCGGGCGCGCATCCGCGCTCTTCGTTCGAGACCACTGGCGCCGGGACGCGCGGTCGACTATCTTCCGCTTCGCGGTGCTGCGGGGCGCGTCAGGAAACTTGAATCCCCGGGCCCTTACGATCTCGAACGGGAGCTGTCCCTGGCCTCGACCGTGGTCTTGGCCAAAACGGCGCCCACCTACTCTGTAGGTGTCCCGGGATCGAACCTCCAACGGCCATCGTGGCTCCGCGCTCTTCCTTCATGACCCAGCCGACTGTTCCCGACACCGAAGCCGCCGCCGCCAAGGCGGCGCTCCGGTCGTACGTGCTCGCCCGCCGCGCCGCGCTCGCGCCGGACGTCCGCGCCGCCGCGGCCGAGGCTATCGCCCGCGAAGGCGAGGGTCTCGTCGCGCGGCTCAGGCCCGCCTCCGTCTCCGTGTTCTTTCCCGTGCGCGGCGAGATCGACGCCGGGCCGCTGATGGCGCGGCTCGCAGCCCGGGGCGTTCCGCTTGCGCTGCCGGTGATCGTGGAGAAGGACGCGCCGCTGGCGTTCCGCGCCTGGGCGCCCGGCGAACCGCTGGAGACCAAGCGCTTCGGCTTGCAGGAGCCGCCGGCCTCCGCGCCGGAGATCGCGCCCGAGCTTCTGTTCGTCCCGCTCGCCGCCTTCGACGACCGGGGCTACCGGCTCGGCTATGGCGGCGGCTTCTACGACCGCACGCTCGAAAAGCTCCGCGCGCGCGGCCGGGCCATCGCGGTCGGGCTCGCCTTCGCCGCCCAGCGGACGGAGCGCGTGCCGATCGACCGTTACGACCAGAGGCTCGACGGCGTGCTGACCGAGCAGGGCCTTCTGACCATCGGGGACGCCATCTGATGCGGCTTCTGTTTCTGGGCGACGTGGTCGGCCGCGCGGGCCGCACGGCGGTGGCCGAGCGCCTGCCGGAGCTGCGCCGCCGCTGGGCGCTCGACGTGGTGGTCATCAACGGCGAGAACTCCGCCGGCGGCTTCGGCATCACCGAAGCGATCTACGAGGAGCTGCTGGACGCCGGCGCCGACGCGGTGACGCTCGGCAACCACGCCTTCGACCAGCGCGAGGCGCTGGTGTTCGCCGAGCGCGCCGACCGGCTGGTGCGGCCGGCGAACTTCCCCAAGGGCACGCCCGGCCGCGGCGCCCAGCTGATCGAGGCGAAGAACGGCGCGCGGGTGCTGGTGGTGAACGTCATGGGCCACGTGTTCATGGGCGTCGCGCTGGACGATCCGTTCCGCACCGCGGACGCTGCGCTCGAGGCCTGCCCGCTCGGCCTCGCCTGCGACGCGGCGGTGGTGGATTTCCACGCCGAGGCCACCAGCGAGAAGCAGGCCTTCGGCCATTTCCTCGACGGCCGCGCCACGCTGGTCGTCGGCACCCACACCCACACGCCCACCTCCGACCACCGGGTGCTGCCCGGCGGCACCGCCTACATGTCCGACGCCGGCATGTGCGGCGATTACGACGGCGTGCTCGGCATGAAGAAGGACGAGCCGATCCAGCGCTTCCTGCGCAAGCTGCCCTCTGGCCGGTTCGAGCCCTCCGAGGGCGTGGCGACGCTCTCGGGCCTCGCGGTGGAGGTCGGCTCCGACGGCCTCGCCACCCGCGTCGCCGCCGTCCGCGTCGGCGGCGCGCTGGAGCAGACGACGCCGACGTTCTGGGAGGACTGAGGGGCGCCGGGGCGCCTCTTCCCTTGTCCCGGCCTTGAGCCGGGACCCAGAGCCGCTGCGTGTTCCCAACGGAGCGTGACGGTGGGGCGCTTGATCCTCACACGCCGGCGTTTCTGGGTCCCGGCTCAAGGCCGGGACAAGGAAGTGGGCTCTGCCCGGTTCATCGTCTATGCGGGCATCGCGTTCGCGCAATCGGAACCTGCCGCCTCACGCTCGGACGCTACCTCTCTTGTCCCGGCCTTGAGCCGGGATCCAGATCCGCTGAGTGTGCCGAACGAGACGTGACGGTGGGGCGCTTGATTCTCACACGCTGACGTTTCTGGGTCCCGGCTCAAGGCCGGGACAAGGAAGTGGGCTCTGCGCGACTCGTTCCTCGTATAGGTGCCGATGCGCGCTATCGGAACCGGCCGCTTCACGCTCGACCGACATCACGGACGCCATCTTCCTTGTCCCGGCCTTGAGCCGGGACCCGGATCCGCCGAGTGTGCCGAACGAAGCGTGACGGTGGGGAGCTTGATTCTCACGCGTTGACGGTTCCGTGTCCCGGCTCAAGGCCGGGACAAGGAGGCGGGGCGCGCCCGCCGGTCTGCTCCTAACTCAGCCCCGCCCCAGACCCCCTCACGCCGCGGCGGCGTGGTCGTCGGGCTGGCAGCGGTTGACCTCGACCGTCACGTGGCTCAGCCCGTCAAGGTCCCTCAGCCGCGCCTTGTAGGCGGCGGGCTGCTCGGGATGGTGGGTGGCGAGCGAGACGATCGCGGCCATGTGGCCGGGGCCGACGCGCCAGAGGTGCAGGTCGGTGACGCGGACGTCGCCGGTCTCCAGCGCCGTGCGGATCGCGCCTGCGAGCGCCGCGTCGGGCGTGGCGTCCACCAGCACGCGGGCGGTGTCGCGGGCGAGCGAGACCGCCCAGGACGCGATCACCACCGCGCCGACGACCCCGATCGCGGGATCGACCCAGGCCCAGCCGAAGCGCCAGCCGGCGAGGAGCCCCGCGATGGCGAGCGCGGAGGTCAGGGCGTCCGCCAGCACATGCACATAGGCGCCGCGAAGGTTGTGGTCGTCGTGGGCGTGTGTCTGCCCATGATCGTGGCCATGCGCGTGATGAGAACCGTGGTCATGCCCGTGGCCATGGTGGCCGTGCCCGTGAGAACCGTGCCCATGCCCGCCATGGCTGAGCAGCAGGGCGCAGACCACGTTGACCGCGAGGCCCACCACCGCGATGGCGGTCGCCTCCGCATAGGCGATGGGCTGCGGCGCTGTCAGGCGGACCACGGACTCCACGCCGATCGCCAGCGCGATCACGCCGAGCACGATGGCGCTGGCGAAGCCGGCGAGATCGCCCACCTTGCCGGCGCCGAAGGAGAAGCGCGGGTCGGCGGCGTGGCGCGAGGCGAAGCGGTAGGCGAAGGCGGCGAGGCCGATCGCGCCCGCATGGGTCGCCATGTGCCAGCCGTCCGCGAGCAGCGCCATGGAGCCGAAGGCCCAGCCGGCGACGATCTCCACCACCATCATCGCGGCGGTGATGGCCACCACGACAAGGGTGCGCCGTTCGTTGCGGGCGTGCGCCGCGCCGAGAAAGCGGTGCTCGTGGGCGAAGGCGCGGCGGCCTTCCTCGGTCAGGTGCATGGGGGCGCCCCGCGGGTCCAGCGTGTCTCGGGGCCCAGAAGGCCGCTCCGGGCGGCGTTCCGTCAAGCCGGGCGCCCGCGCCCATAACCGATCGCGATGGCGAACATAACGGATTGGCGTTTCCCTCGACGGGGCGCCGGGAGCGATAACGCGGTCGTCCACAACGACGACGAAGCCTCCATGTCCCGCGCCGCGCCCCTCGCCGCAGACCCGACCACCGCGCAGTCCACCGATCTCGGGCTCTACGCCGTGCTGGTGCTGGTCTGGGGCACGAGCTGGATCGCGCTGCATCACCAACTCGGCGTGGTGGCGCCGGAGGTGTCGCTCGTCTGGCGCTTCGCGCTGGCGGCGGCGATCGCCTTCGCGCTCGCGCTCGGACGGCGGGAGAGGCTGCGCTTCCCGCTGCGCCGCCACGCCGGCTTCATGCTGGCGGGCGTGCTGATGTATTCGACCAATTTCATGCTGTTCTACCACGCCGGGGCCAAGGTGCCGTCCGGCCTGCTGGCGGTGGTGTTCGCGCTCGCCTCGCCGATCAACCTCGCGCTCGGCGCGCTGATCTTCCGCCGCCCGGCGGAGATGCGGGTGCTGGCGGGCGCGGCGCTCGGCGTCGCAGGCGTCGGCCTGCTCTACGCGCCGGAGATCCGCGCCACGGGCTTCGACGCGGACGCGCTTCTGGGGCTCGGCCTCAGCGTCTGCGGAACCTTGTGCTTCTGCCTCGGCAACATGGTGTCGAGCGTGATCCAGCGTTCGGTGCCGGACGTCTCGGCGGCGGCCTGGGGCATGTTCTACGGCGCGCTGTGGATGACGCTGCTGGCGGCGCTGTCGGGGGCGACCTTCACTGTCGAGCCCACCGTCGCCTATCTCGTCTCGCTGGTGTGGCTTGCGGCGGGGTCGTCGGTGGCGGCGTTTCTGGCCTATCTCGCGCTGATCAAGCGGGTCGGGGCGGCCCGCGCCGGCTTCGCCACGGTGCTGTTTCCGGTGGTGGCGCTCGTCATCTCCAGCCTGTTCGAGGACTACCGCTGGACGGCGCTGTCGCTCGCCGGCGTCGTGCTGGTCGCGATCGGAAACGTGGTGGCGCTGCGCCGGCGCGCCTGAGCGCCGTCCTCAACGATCCGTTATCCAATTCCGGTCAGGATCAGGCCGTTCGGGGCGCGCCCGTCGCGCGCCTCGTGGGGGCTTGCACGATGGACGACCTGCTTCGGGACTTCCTGACCGAAACCGCCGAGAATCTCGATCAGGTCGACGTCGAGCTCGTCCGGTTCGAGCAGGAGCCGGCCAACGCCAAGATCCTGGCCAATGTGTTCCGCCTGGTGCACACGGTGAAGGGCACCTGCGGCTTCCTCGGCCTGTCGCGGCTGGAGGCGCTGGCGCACGCGGCGGAGACGCTGATGGGCGAATTCCGCGCCGGCGCGCTGGCGACGCCCGAAGCCGTGACGATGATTCTCGCCACCATCGACCGAATCAAGGCGATCCTCGGCGATCTGGAGCGCACCGGCGAGGAGCCGGCGGGCGACGATCTCGACCTCGTCACCGAACTTGAGCGCGCGGCCGTCGAGGCGCGCCGTCCCGCGGCGCCGGCCGTCGATCCCGCGCTCGGCCGCGAGCTGCGTCCCGGCGAGGTCTCGCTCGACGAGCTGGAGCGCGCGT
>NZ_JBHTMX010000068.1:0-14473 GCF_042679725.1 Methylopila musalis | reverse complement strand
GGCGCCCCAAAACGACGCAAAAGCGCCTTCGCCTGATACTCATGTATGTTCATCGACGACTCCCCGTCGTTTCCGAAGGATGCGCGCCGCCGCGCCGAAACGGCCGCGCCACGGGGCGCGGACGGCGGCCGACGCGGGCGACCGCAGCGAAGACAGGCGCGCCCGCGGCCAAGCCGCCCGGCGCTCCCGATGACGTTCGCGCGCCCGCGGGTCCCGACAGCTGCGCGGCTGGCGCGCTTCGTGAGCTCCCGGACGGGCGCGGCCGGACCCTGATCCGGTCCGTTGGCGCGCATTTCGCCTGCGGCCGCAATCCGCTTTTCGACGAAGGCGGCCGGCGGGCGAAACCCCGCGCCAGCGTTTCTAGGCTGTGTTTCTTGCGCTGACGCGACACGCCGCCGCCGCTGCGGCGGTTCGCCGCCTCGGCGCTGCCCGGCCGGGAGTTGGCATGCCAGAGCCCAGCCCTGTCAAGCGCGCAGGACGCCGCGGCCGGCGGAAATCGTTCTTGCGCCGCAACATGTTAGCTGCTGCGGCGCGCCATCAGGACGAGGGATGGGGCTGTCCCCGCGGCCGGATGCGAGGCGCCGGCCGCGGATGGATCGTCGCCGGATCAGGCGGCCCGGATCAGGCGATCGCCTGCTCGGAGGGGGCCACGTCCGGCTGGGGCGGAGCGGCGTTCGCCGTCACCCGGCCATGGACCAGATCGTGGATGAAGGCGAGCTTGTGGATCACCGCCTCCGACAGCACGAAGGGATAGGCGTCGGCCGCGCCCATGGAGCGGTTGAGGGCGTTCAGGGCGCCGGCGAGCGCGATCCACGCCTCAACGATGCTCGCGATCGGGGTCGAGGCCGCGTAGGCGTTGAAGTCGATCTCCGCGGTCAGCGCGTCCTCCCGGTCGACGCGGGGATCGACCTTGAAGCCCCAGGCCCGGCCAGTGTCCAGCGTGTCGGTGATGTGGAGGTAGTGCGCCCAGGTCTCCGCGAAGTCCTCCCACGGGTGGGCGGCGGCGTAGTGGGAGACGAACTCGTTCTGCCAGCCGGGCTTTGGCCCCTCGGCGTAATGGGTCTGGAGCGCCTGGCCGTAATCCTGGCTGTCGTCGCCGAACACCGCCCGGCACGGCTCCAGAAGGCCGGCGTCGCGCACCAGCCGGTCCCAATACCAGTGGCCGACCTCGTGGCGGAAATGGCCGAGCAGGGTGCGGTAGGGCTCGCCCATGGAGGTGCGGCGCGTCTCGCGCTCGGCGTCGTCGGCCTCCGCCAGCGCGATGGTGATCAACCCCTCGTCGTGGCCGGTCATGACGTGGCCGGCGGCGGTCGGGTCCTCGCTCAGGAACTCGAAGCCGAGCCCCTCCGGGTTCTCCGCGCGGGTGACCAGCGGCAGCTTCAGCCGAATCAGCGTGTAGAACAGGCGGCGCTTCGCCACCTCCATCTTGCGCCACAGCTCCACGTTCGCCGCGTCGGCGGTGTTCGGGACCACAAGGTTGTGGCGGCAGGCGACGCAGAACGGGTCCTCGCCGTCCGCGGGCACGAGCCAGTTGCAGACGCCGTGCTCATAGTTCGCGCAGTAGCGCCACGGACGGTCGTCCGCCTTGGCGCCTACCGCGGTCCAGCCGCCGTCGGCGGGCTCCAGCGCGAACATGGCGTTGCTCTCGGGCTCGTAGCCGAGCGCGTGGTTGCAGCGCTCGCACACCACATTCTCGAAAAACACGACTTGGCCGCAGGACGGGCAGGCGAAGAGCTTCATGACCTTTAACCTTTCGGGCGACGCGGGCGCCCGCTTCATGCCGGACTGGCCCAAGAGCGCGCGAGACGGCGAAAGGTTCCGGACTTTCACACGGCGCCGTGAGAAACAGCGGCGGCCGCCTCCGATTGAGGCGCCGCCTTGGAACGCGGCGCCGGCCCCTTGCTGCGCCGACGGGGCCGGGTAAGCTTGCGCCGCCCTCAACGTCAGGACGCCTTTCGCCGATGTCGATCCTCGCCGCTCTGCACCACGTCACGCATTACCAGTACGACCGGCCTGTGACGCTCGGTCCGCAGATCGTAAGGCTCCGGCCCGCGCCGCACTCCCGCACCCGCACGCCGTCCTACGCGCTGAAGGTCACGCCCGCGAACCATTTCATCAACTGGCAGCAGGACCCATTCGGCAACTACCTCGCCCGCTTCGTGTTCCCGGAGCCGGTGACCGAGTTCAAGATCGAGGTCGATCTGCTCGCGGACATGACGGTCTACAACCCGTTCGACTTCTTCGTGGAGGAGAGCGCGGAGAGCTGGCCGTTCGAGTATGAGGAATCGCTCAAGGCGGACCTCAAGCCCTATCTCGAGACCGAGCCGCTCGGCCCGAAGCTGGAGACCTTCCTGAAGGAGATCGACCGCAGCGAGACCCGCACGGTCGACTTCCTGGTCAACTTCAACCGGACGCTGTCGGAGACGATCCGCTACCTCATCCGCATGGAGCCCGGCGTGCAGACGCCGGAGGAGACGCTGACGCTGCTCTCCGGCTCCTGCCGCGATTCGAGCTGGCTGCTGGTGCAGACGCTGCGCCGGCTCGGCTTCGCCGCCCGCTTCGTCTCGGGTTACCTGATCCAGCTCAAGCCGGACCTCGTGGCCCTCGACGGCCCGGCCGGCACGTCTTACGACTTCACCGACCTGCACGCCTGGACCGAGGTCTATCTGCCCGGCGCGGGCTGGATCGGGCTCGACGCCACCTCGGGCCTGCTCACCGGCGAAAGCCACGTGCCGCTGTCGGCGACGCCGCATTACCGCACCGCCGCCCCCATCAGCGGCGCGGCGAGCTTCGCGGAGGTGGAGTTCGACTTCGACATGTCGGTCACCCGCGTGGCGGAGCGGCCGCGGGTGTCGTTCCCGTTCTCGGACGAGAGCTGGACCGCGCTTGACGAGCTCGGCGAAAAGGTGGACGCGGAGCTTCGCGCCCAGGACGTGCGCCTGACCATGGGCGGCGAGCCCACCTTCGTCTCCATCGACGATTTCCAGTCGCCGGAATGGAACGCGGATGCGGTCGGCCCCCAGAAGCGCGGCCTCGCCGACGACATGATCCGCCGGCTGCGGGACCGGTTCGCCCCCGGCGGCTTCCTGCATTACGGGCAGGGCAAGTGGTATCCGGGCGAAAGCCTGCCGCGCTGGACCTTCTCGCTCTACTGGCGCAAGGACGGCAAGCCGATCTGGCGGAACCCCGACCTGATCGCCCGCGAGCGCCGCACCGCGCTCGCGAACCTGCCCGCGGCCGAGACCCTGACGCGGGAGATCGCCTCCCGGCTCGGCGTGCCCACCGACAACGCGCTGGCGGCCTACGAGGACCCGTCCTACTGGCTGGTGCGCGAGGCGCAGCTGCCCGAGAACGTGGACCCGTCCAATCCCAAGCTCGAGGACGCGGAGGAGCGCGCCCGCATCGCCCGCGTGTTCGACCGCGGGCTGAACACGCCCACCGGCTACGTGCTGCCGATCCAGTCCTGGCAGAGCCTCAGCGTGCGCTGGGCGTCGGAGCGCTGGTCGACCCGGCGCGGCAAGCTGTTCCTGTCGCCCGGCGACAGCGCGCTCGGCTACCGCCTGCCGCTGGGCGCCCTGCCCTATCTCGGCGCCGCCGACTTCCCCTACTTCTTCGCCGCCGATCCGGTGCGCCAGCTTCCGCCGCTGCCCGATCCGGACGAGATCGCCATCGCCCACCGCCAGCGGCGCATCACCACGCCGGACCAGCCCACCTGGCAGGCGCCCGCGACGGTGCAGGACGAGATCATCGGCCATGTGCGCACCGCGCTCTCGGTGGAGCCGCGGGACGGCAAGCTCTGCGTCTTCATCCCGCCGATGGAGTCGATCGAGGCCTATCTCGACCTGCTCGGCGCCATCGAGGATTCGGCCGAGCAGACCGGCCTGCCCGTGCAGATCGAGGGCTACGCCCCGCCGTACGACCCGCGGGTGAACGTGATCCGGGTCGCGCCCGATCCCGGCGTGATCGAGGTGAACGTCCATCCGGCGGCGTCGTGGCGGGAGGCGGTGGCGATCACCACCGGCGTCTACGAGGACGCGCGCCAGTCCCGGCTCGGCGCCGACAAGTTCATGATCGACGGCAAGCACACCGGCACCGGCGGCGGCAACCATGTGGTGGTGGGCGGCGCGACGCCGCTCGACAGCCCGTTCCTGCGCCGGCCGGACCTGCTGAAGTCGCTGGTGCTGCACTGGCAGCGCCACCCGTCGCTGTCCTACCTGTTCTCGGGCCTGTTCATCGGCCCCACCAGCCAGGCGCCGCGCATCGACGAGGCCCGTCACGACCAGCTCTACGAGCTTGAGATCGCCATGGCCAACGTGCCGGCGCCGGGCGAGGGCTGGCCGCCGCCGGCCTGGCTGGTGGACCGGCTGTTCCGCAACCTGCTGATCGACGTCACCGGCAACACCCACCGTTCCGAGATCTGCATCGACAAGCTCTATTCGCCGGACGGCCCCACGGGCCGGCTCGGGCTGGTGGAGTTCCGCGGCTTCGAGATGCCGCCGGACGCGCGCATGAGCCTCGCCCAGCAGCTGCTGATCCGGGCGATGATCGCGAAGTTCTGGAAGGAGCCCGCGGGCGGGGGCTTCGTGCGCTGGGGCACCCGGCTGCACGACCGCTTCATGCTGCCCGCCTTCGTCTGGGCCGACTTCCTCGACGTGCTCGCCGACCTCGGCCGCGCGGGCTACCCCGTGCGCGCCGAATGGTTCGAGGCGCAGTGGGAGTTCCGCTTCCCGTTCTGCGGCCGGATCGAGCGCGAAGGCGTCGGGCTCGAGCTTCGGCAGGCGCTGGAGCCCTGGCACGTCATGGGCGAGACCGGCGCCATCGGCGGCACGGTGCGCTTCGTGGACTCCTCGGTCGAGCGCCTTCAGGTGAAGCTCACCAACGCCGACCCGGCGCGCCACGTGGTCACCTGCAACGGCCGTCAGGTCCCGCTTTCGCCCACCGGCGTCGGCGGCGAGCAGGTGGCGGGCGTGCGCTTCAAGGCGTGGCAGCCGGCCTCGGGCCTGCACCCCACGGTGCCGGTGCACGCGCCGCTGACCTTCGACATCTACGACACGTGGTCGCGCCGCTCGATCGGCGGCTGCGTCTACCACGTGGCCCATCCGGGCGGACGCAACTACGACACCTTCCCGGTGAACGCCTACGAGGCGGAGGCCCGGCGGCTGGCGCGGTTCGAGGACATCGGCCACACCGCCGGCTTCTTCGTTCCCGTGACCGAGACGCCCGATCCGAGCTTCCCGCACACGCTCGACCTGCGCCGCCCCGCCGGGCCGCGCTGACGCCCCGAACGCCGGCGCCCGCCGTCATGGACGGCCGGGCGTTGCGGTTCGGCAATCGCCAAGCCCCGCGCGCTGCGCCATGATGCGGCCCCGACTGGAGTCCGCCGCCCGTGCCCGAAACCGAAACCCTCGCGGCCCCGCCGCCGCCGGACGTCGCCGCCGTGCGCGCGCTGCTGAAGGGCTATGCGCCGCCGCCGGGCATCTACGACGAGATGCGCGGGCCGGACGGGCGCATCCGTCCCCACTACCGGGAGATGATCGCCGCGCTGTCGCGCATGAGCGAGGACGAGCGCGGCCGCCGCTTCGCCAGCGCCGAGCAGTATCTGCGCGAAGCCGGCGTGTTCTACCGGGTCTACGGCGGCGCAGACGAGGGCGCGCCCTCGCGTGTGTGGCCGCTCGCCCACCCGCCGCTGATCCTCGACCGGGCGGAATGGTCGGAGCTCGAGGCCGGGCTGATCCAGCGCGCCCATTTCCTCGAGCGCCTGATGGGCGACCTCTACGGCGAGCGCCGGCTGGTGCGCGACGGCGTGCTGCCGTCGCCGATTCTCGGCCGCAACCCGGAGTTCCTGCGCCCGCTCGCCGAACAGGGCCTGTCGGGCCAGCCGCTGATCCGCTTCATCGCGGTTGATCTCGGGCGCGGCCCGGACGGGCGCTGGTGGGTGCTGAGCGACCGCACCCAGGCGCCGTCGGGCGCGGGCTTCGCGCTGGAGAACCGGGTCGCCAACACCCGCGCCTTCCCCGACCTCATCCGAAAGCTGAAGGTCGAGCGGCTGGCGTCCTTCTTCAAGGCCTTCCGCAAGGCGCTCTACGCGCTCGACGACGGGCGCGGCCTGCGGGTGGCGCTGCTGACGCCCGGCCCCCACAACGAGACCTATTTCGAGCACGCCTATCTGGCGCGCTATCTCGGCTTCCTGCTGCTGGAGGGCGGCGATCTGGCGGCTCACGGGCCGTCGGTGTCGGTGCGCACGGTGGACGGGGCCAAGCCGATCCGGGTGCTGTGGCGCCGCCTCGACGGCGATTTCGCCGATCCGCTGGAGCTCTACCCCCGCTCGCGCATCGGCTCGCCCGGTCTGGTGCGGGCGATCCGCGAGGGCGCGGTGGAGATGGTGAACGCGCTCGGCTCCGGCATTCTGGAGACCCGCGCGCTGCTGGCCTTCCAGCCGGCGCTCGCCCGCGCCCTGCTCGGCGAGGACCTGAAGCTGCCGACCGTCGCCACGTGGTGGTGCGGGCAGGAGGCGGAGCGCGACTTCGTCTCCGACAACCGCGACCGGCTGTCGCTCGCCGACGCCTTCCCCATCGCCTCGGGCGCGACGACGGAGCGGCGCAAGCCGCTCGACCTCGGCATCGTGCGCTCCGCCTCCGAGCGCCTGATCGACGCGCTCGACCACGGCGGCGGCGTGGACGTGGTGGGACAGGAGATCGTGGCGCTCTCCACCGCGCCGGTGTTCGTGGACGGCCGGCTGCAGCCCCGGCCTGTCACCATGCGCGTGTTCCTGTCGCGGGACGCGGACGGCTGGCGGGTGATGCCGGGCGCCTTCGCCCGCGTCTCCAGCTCCCCGGACGCGCGCGCCATCTCCATGCAGGCCGGCGGCCATTCGGTGGACGTGTGGATCCTGTCCGACACCGAGGACGAGAAGCCGGTGTCGCTGCTGTCGGATCGGCCGGCGCAGTTCTACCGCCGGCTGCCGAGCGCGCCGCCGTCGCGGGCGGCGGACAACCTGTTCTGGCTCGGCCGCTACGTGGAGCGCGCCGAAGCCGCCACCCGGCTCGTGCGGATCTATGCCGGCCGGCTGGCGGAGGTGGACGCCGAGGGCGCGATCGAGGCCTGTCTGCTCAAGACGCTGGTTGAGATCGGCATGGACAAGAAGGCGGCGCACCCCGCCGCCGGCCTGCTGGATTTCGCCGCCCAGGCCTTCGCCACCGCCTCCCGCATCCGCGACCGCTTCTCCCCCGACGGCTGGCGGGTGCTGGGCGAGATCGTGGATCTGGTGGAGGGCCACACGCCGAGCGACGACCCGCGGGCGCTGGCCGATCTCGCGAGCGGCGTGCTGACCCGGCTCGCCGGCTTCTCGGGCCTCGTGAACGAGAACATGTACCAGTTCACCGGCTGGCGCTTCCTGCAGTGCGGCCGCCGGGTGGAGCGGGGCCAGACCACGGCGGTGGTCGCCGCGGCGCTGACCAAGCCCGACCTGACCGAGGGCGGGCTGGAGGCTCTGCTCGAATACACCGACAGCCGCGTCACCTACCGCCGGCGCTACTCGGTGGACCTGTCGCGCGCGACCGTGGTCGACCTCGCGGTGCTGGACCCGCTCAACCCGCGCTCGGTCGCCTATCAGGCCAACGCCTTCGACGCGCTGCTGCGCGAGCTGCCGGGCCTGCGCCACGGCGAGACGCTGGACGAGGTGGCCCGCCGCTCCGCCCGGCTGAAGGTCCGCCTCGCCACCGGCGATCCGGAGGAGGCGACCATCCCGTTCCTGACCCGCATCGCCCATGATTTCGGCGACATCTCCAACCTGATGTCGGAGCGCTACTTCAGCTTCGGCCCGCAGCTCGGCGTGGAACGGCTGGAGGCGGAATGATCTACGACATCACGCTGAAGATCGCCTACGACTACCCGGACCAGGTGAAGGACGCCCGGCACATCCTGCGGGTGCGCCCGTCCCAGGAGCCGAGCCAGACGGTCTGGGGCGCGGAGATCGACATCTCGCCCCGGCCGGGCGAGCGGGTGCTGGACCAGGACTTCTTCGGCAACACGCTCGACCACGTGCTGCTGTTCCAGCCCCATCAGGCGCTCAAGATCACCATGCGCTCGCGGGTGGAGATCCACCGCGCCGCGCCGGACCTCGAGGCCACGCCGACGGTGGCGGAGATCGTGCGCGCGGCCTTCGCCTCCCGCGACGTCTCGGGCCGGGGGCCGATGCACTATCTCGGCGACAGCCGCATCGCCCACGCCTCGGAGGCGATGACCGCCTACGCCCGAAAGCATGTGGCCATGGACGCGCCGATCGGCGTCGCCATGCTGGCCTTCGCCAAGGCCATCACCAAGGAGTTCGCCTACAAGCCCGGCGCCACCACGGTGAACACGCCGGTGGACGAGGCCTTCGCCGCCCGCAAGGGCGTGTGCCAGGACTTCGCCCACATCATGATCTCCGCGCTCCGGGGCATCGGCGTGCCGGCGGCCTATGTGAGCGGCTTCCTGCGCACCATCCCGCCGGCCGGCCGGCCCCGGCTCGAAGGCGCCGACGCCATGCACGCCTGGGTCAAGGTCTGGCTCGGCGACCAGCTCGGCTGGCGCGGCTTCGACCCCACCAACGCCATGGCGACCCGCGACGACCACATCGTGGTGGCGGTCGGGCGCGACTATTCGGACGTGGCCCCGATCGACGGCGTTCTCATCACCGCCGGCCCCCAGAAGACGCGCCACACCGTGGACGTGATTCCGCTCGGCGAGCCGCAGCCGGTCCCCGCGCCCGACGCGGACAAGGCCGAGGCCACGGAGGACGAGGCGGCCGAGGCCGTGGCTGAAGCCGAGGCCAAAGACGACGCCGAGGCCGCCCCCGCGGCGATTCAGGCCCCGCCCACGGCGCCGGGCCTGCCCGCCGCCAAGGCGTAGTTCACCGTGACGTCGCCGCTCGAACGCCAGCGGTCCCGCAACGGGTCGTAGCGTATGCCCTTCGGCGTCTCGGGCTCCAGCCCCGCGGCCCGCGCCGCCGCCGCAAGCTCGTCCGGCGTGACGAAGCGGTCGTAGTCGTGGGTGCCGCGCGGCAGCCAGCGCAGCACGTATTCCGCGCCCACGATCACAAGCGCATGGGCGAGCCAGGTGCGGTTGATGGTGGAGAGCAGGACGATCCCGCCCGGCCGGACGAGGCCCGCGAGCGTCGCGATGAAGCCGGGCACGTCATTGACGTGCTCCACCACCTCCGAGGCCACCACCACGTCGAAGCTCGCGCCTTCGGCCAGCAGCTGCTCGGCGGTGGCGGAGCGGTAGGCGATGTCGAGACCGGCGTCCTCGGCGTGGACCCGCGCCACGGGGATGAGATCGGCGCCCGGATCGATCCCCGTCACCTCGGCGCCGAGCCGCGCCAGCGGCTCCGCCAGCACGCCGGCGCCGCAGCCCACATCCAGCAGCGTCAGGCCGGCGAGCGGGCGGATGGCCTGCGGGTCGCGGCCGAACCGCGCGGCGACGGCGTCGCGGAAGAGGGCGACGCGGGCGGGGTTGAACCGGTGCAGCGGCTTCATGGGTCCGTTCGGGTCCCACCAGCGGTCCGCGAGGGCGTCGAAACGGGCGACCTCGTCGCGGTCGAGGCTGGCGGCGTTCGGCGTCGTCATCGAAACATCGTCTCCGGCGTTGTGTCGGGAGAGGTCGGCGGCTATCTATACGCGCCTTTTTCGCCGATGGGCCTTCCGTCCGTCGCCCCCGACCGTTTTCCCGAGACCGATCCGTTCCGATGCCCCGCATAGTGATGAAGTTCGGCGGCACGTCCGTCGCGACCGTGGAACGCATCCGCAATGTGGGCGCCCACGTGAAACGCGAGATCGACGCGGGCAACGAGGTCGCGGTGGTGGTCTCGGCCATGGCCGGCGCCACCAACCAGCTCGTGGCCTGGACGAAAGAGGCCGGCGCCATCCACGACGCGCGCGAATACGACGCCATCGTCGCCTCCGGCGAGCAGGTGACGTCGGGCCTGCTCGCCATCGTGCTGCAGGGCATGGGCGTGCCGTCGCGCTCGTTCCAGGGCTGGCAGATCCCGCTGCGCACCGACGAGACCCACAGCTCGGCCCGGATCGAATCGATCGAGGGCGGCTCGCTGACCGCGATCATGACCGAGGGCCAGGTGCCGGTGATCGCCGGTTTCCAGGGCGTCGCCCCGGACGGACGCATCGCGACTCTTGGCCGCGGCGGCTCCGACACCAGCGCGGTGGCGGTGGCGGCGGCCATCGGCGCCGACCGCTGCGACATCTACACCGACGTGGACGGCGTCTACACCACCGATCCCCGCATCGTGCCGAAGGCGCAGCGCATGGAGCGCATCGCCTTCGAGGAGATGCTCGAAATGGCCTCGCTCGGGGCCAAGGTTCTTCAGGTGCGCTCGGTCGAAATGGCCATGGTGCACAAGGTCCGGCTGTTCGTGCGCTCGAGCTTCGACGCGCCGGACGCGCCGCAGGTGGGCCCGAACGGCCTGCCGCCCGGAACGCTCATCTGCGACGAGGACGAGATCGTGGAAAAACAGGTCGTCACCGGCATCGCCTATTCCAAGGACGAAGCCCAGATCACGCTCCGCCGCGTGAAGGACAAGCCGGGCGTGGCCGCGGCGGTGTTCGGTCCGCTGGCGGAGGCGGCGATCAACGTCGACATGATCGTCCAGACCGTCTCCGACGACGGCAGCACCACCGACATCACCTTCACCCTGCCGAGCGGCGATCTCCAGAAGGCGTCGCAGATCCTCGAGGCCCGCAAGGGCGGCCTCGACTTCGAGGCGCTGAGCTCGACCGACGACGTGTGCAAGGTGTCGGTGGTGGGCATCGGCATGCGCAGCCATGCGGGCGTCGCGGCCAAGGCCTTCGAGGCGCTGGCGGGCAAGGGCGTCAACATCCGCGCCATCACCACGTCCGAGATCAAGATCTCGGTGCTGATCGACGCGGCCTACGCCGAGCTTGCCGTGCGAACGCTGCATTCGCTATACGGGCTCGACAAGGCCTGACCGCAGGCGGGCCGGTCCGCGGCGTGGGGCCCGCGCGCCTGGGATGACGAGGCCGTAGACCCCGAGACGGCGCAAGGACGACGACCACCGATCCGGAGAGCGGAAGATGCGAGGCGCGTATGGCGGCCCGCGCGTGCTTTTGCGCCGGCTGCGCGAGGTCATGGCTGAGCCGGTCACGGCGCAGGAGCGGCTCGACCGCATTGTCGTCCTGATCGCGGCCAACATGGTGGCGGAGGTCTGCTCGGTCTACGTGCTGCGCGTGGACGGCGACCTCGAGCTGTACGCCACCGAGGGCCTCAACCGTGACGCCGTCCACCGCACCACGATGCGCAAGGGCGAAGGCCTCGTCGGCCTGGTCGCCGACGAAGCCGAGCCGGTCAATCTCGCCGACGCCCAGGCCCACCCCGCCTTCTCCTACAAGCCGGAGACGGGCGAGGAGATCTATCACTCCTTCATGGGCGTCCCGATCCTGCGCTCCGGCAACACGCTCGGCGTGCTGGTGGTGCAGAACAAGGCCCACCGCTCCTATTCCGACGAAGAGATCGAGGCGCTCCAGACCACGGCGATGGTCATCGCTGAAATGATCGCGAGCGGCGAGCTGGCGCCTCCCGGCGGCGGCGTGGAGCCCGTGGGCCGGCGCCCGGCCCATGCGGGCGGCTCCCCGCTGTCCGAGGGCATCGGCCTCGGCCATGTGGTGCTGCACGAGCCCCGCGTGGTGGTGAAGAACCTCATCGCCGAAGACGCCGCCGCCGAGCTGAAACGGCTCGATTCGGCGCTGGCGCGGCTGCGCGCCTCCATCGACGTGCTGCTGGACGAGGGCGACGTGGCCCGCGCCGGCGAGCACCGCGACGTGCTCGAAGCCTTCCGCATGTTCGCCAACGACCGGGGCTGGGGCCGGCGGCTGCACGAGGCGGTGCTCACGGGCCTCACCGCGGAGGCCGCGGTCGAGCGCGTGCAGTCCGACACCCGCGCCCGCATGCAGCGCCAGACCGACCCGTACCTGCGCGAGCGGCTGCACGATCTGGACGACCTCGCCAACCGCCTGCTGCGCGAGCTGACCTCGCCCGGCCTCGGCATGGCCCCCGCCGTGGCGGAGCTGCCGGAGAACGCCATCGTGGTCGCCCGCTCCATGGGCCCGGCGGCGCTGCTGGACTACGACCGCTCGCGCCTGCGCGGCCTCGTGCTGGAGGAGGGCTCCGGCTCCAGCCATGTGGCGATCGTGGCGCGCGCCCTCGGCATCGCGGCGGTCGGCCAGCTCGAGAACGCCACCGGGCTGGTGGAGGCCGGCGACGCCATCATCGTCGACGGCGTCTCGGGCGAGGTCCATGTGCGGCCGACGCCGGACGTGGAGCGCGCCTACGCCGACAAGGTGCGGTTCCGCGCCCGCCGGCAGGAGCAGTACCGCGCGCTGCGCGAGAAGCCGACCCGCAGCCAGGACGGCGTCGACGTCTCGCTCTATCTCAACGCCGGCCTGCTGGTGGACCTGCCCCACATCGAGGAGACCGGCGCCGACGGCGTCGGCCTGTTCCGCACCGAGCTGCAGTTCATGGTGGCGACCTCGCTGCCGAAGACCGCGGCGCAGGAGGCGCTGTACCGCTCGGTGCTGGAGGCCGCGCGCGGCAAGCCGGTGACCTTCCGCACCCTCGACGTCGGCGGCGACAAGGTGCTGCCGTACATGAGCATGGAGTCGGAGGAGAACCCGGCGCTCGGCTGGCGCGCCATTCGCCTCGGGCTCGACCGACCGGCGCTGCTGCGCACCCAGGTGCGCGCCATGCTGCGCGCCGCCGCCGGCCGGGACCTGCGCATCATGTTCCCCATGGTCGCGGCGGTGTCCGAGTTCGACGAGGCGGTGGCGGTGGTGCAGCGCGAGCGCGCGCGCCTCGACGCCCACGGCCACCGGGCGCCCTCCTCCATGAGCCTCGGCGTGATGGTGGAGGTGCCCTCGCTGCTGTTCCAGCTCGACGAAATCGCCCGCAAGGCCGATTTCCTGTCGGTGGGCTCCAACGACCTGATGCAGTTCCTCTACGCCGCCGATCGCGGCAACCCGCGCATTGCGACCCGGTTCGATCCCTTGAGCCGCGGCTTCCTGCGCTCGCTGCGCGCCGTGGCGCGGGCCGGCGCCAAGCACGGCACCCAGGTGACGCTGTGCGGCGAGATGGCCGCCCGGCCGCTTGAGGCCATGGCCCTGCTCGCCATCGGCTACCGCGCCATGTCGGTGTCGCCGGCGGCGGTCGGCCCGGTGAAGACCATGCTGCTGTCGCTGGACGTGGCCGAGGCCGCCGCCCTGCTCGAACCGCTGATCGACGCCGAGGACGGCCCCGCCTGCCTGCGCCCGGCGCTGCAGGCCTACGCCGCCAAACGGGGGCTTCCTGTCGAGCCGTGAACGTCGATCTTCCTGCCGATAAGCTTGACGCGGTGCTGGAACGCTTCGCCGCGGTCGACCACGCGCTGTCCGAAACCACGGACGGCGACGGTCTCGCGCGCCTCGGCCGCGAGCGGGCGGAGCTCGCGCCCGTGGTGGAGGCGATCGAGCGGCTGCGCGCGATCGAGGACGACATCGCCGACCTCGCGCTGCTCGCCGCCGAGATCGACGGCGATCCCGAGGTGCGGGCCATGGCGGAGGCCGAGCTCGCCGAGGCCCGCGACCGCCGCGACGAGGCCGCGGGCGCCCTGCAGCTCGAACTGCTGCCCAAGGACGAGGCCGACGGCCGCGGCGTCATCCTGGAGGTGCGCGCCGGCACCGGCGGCGACGAGGCGGCCCTGTTCGCGGGCGACCTGTTCCGCATGTACCAGCGCTACGCCGACGCCTGCGGCTGGAAGGTGGAGGTGCTGTCGACGAGCGAGGGCGCGGTCGGCGGCTTCAAGGAGATCGTGGCCGAGATCGCCGGCGTCGGCGTCTATGGCCGGCTGAAGTTCGAATCCGGCGTCCACCGGGTGCAGCGGGTGCCGGAGACCGAAAGCTCCGGCCGCATCCACACCTCCGCCGCCACCGTCGCGGTGCTGCCCGAGGCGGAGGAAGTGGACGTGACGCTGGACGACGCCGAGCTGCGCTTCGACGTGTACCGGGCGCAGGGCGCCGGCGGCCAGCATGTGAACAAGACCGAATCCGCGGTGCGCGTCACCCATCTGCCCACCGGCATCGCGGTGGCGGTGCAGGACGAGCGCTCCCAGCACCGCAACCGCGCCCGGGCGCTCGCCCTGCTCCGGGCCAAGCTCTACGATCTGGAGCGCGAGCGGGTGGACGGCGCCCGCGCCGACGCGCGCCGGGTGCAGGTGGGCTCCGGCGACCGCTCCGAGCGCATCCGCACCTACAATTTCCCGCAAGGCCGGGTGACGGACCACCGCATCAACCTCACGCTCTACAAGCTGGACCAGGTGATGGAGGGCGAGGGCCTCGGGGATCTGGTGGACGCGCTCGCCGCCGAGCAGCGCGCCCGCCTGCTCGCCGCCGAGGACGCGGCGGCGTGACGGCGACCTTCGGCGACGACCAGATCG